>SLRW01000070.1 GCA_007130745.1 Gammaproteobacteria bacterium | reverse complement strand
CTGTCGAGGCGCATATCGTTGCCCACCATGCTGACACGGGTCAGCACATCCGGCCCATTACCGATCAGGGTCGCACCGCGCACCGGCCGGGTAATACGACCGTTTTCTATCAGCCAGGCCTCACTGGCCGAGAACACAAACTTGCCGGAGGTGATATCCACCTGGCCACCGCCAAAACTCACCGCATACAGCCCGCGATCGACACTGGCGATGATCTCTTCAGGATCATGTGGGCCATTGAGCATGAAGGTATTGGTCATACGAGGCATAGGCAAATGGGCATAGGACTCTCGTCGACCGTTACCGGTGGGGGCTACACCCATCAGGCGAGCATTGAGCCGGTCCTGCATATAGCCTGTGAGAATGCCGTTTTCAATCAACGTATTGCACCCGGTGGGCGTGCCCTCGTCGTCAATGTTCAGCGAGCCGCGGAGACCGGCCAGAGTGCCGTCATCAACCACAGTACACAGCTTTGAGGCGACCTGTTGCCCCATCAGCGAGCTGAAGGCCGAACTGCCCTTGCGGTTGAAATCCCCCTCCAGACCATGGCCCACAGCCTCATGCAGCAAAATGCCCGGCCAGCCCGGCCCCAGCACCACCGGCATGGTGCCGGCGGGCGCGGCCACCGAATCCAGGCTGGTCAGTGCCTCACGCACCGCGTCGCGGGCCCATTGCCCGGCCAGCCCCTGCGCCTTCAGATGATCATAACCGTAGCGCCCGCCGCCACCGGCACTGCCTCGCTCGCGCCGACCACCCTGCGCGGCAATCACCGTCACGCTCATGCGCACCAGCGGGCGCACATCCGCGGCCAGCGTGCCATCCATGGCGGCCACCAGCACCGTCTCGTACTGGCCGGCCAGTGAGACCATCACCTCACTCACCCTGGCATCTTGAGCGCGCGCCACCCGATCCGCCTCCTGCATCAAAGCAAGCTTGTCCGTTTCATCCAGACTACCCAGGGGATCGCTGCTCTCATAAAGGGCATGCTGGAGTCCGTCACTGCGCCAGGCCTGCACACCCTGGCTGGCGCCCTGGCGACTGATCGCGCGCGCAGCCTGCCCGGCTGAGCGCAGCGCCGACAGGGCAATTTCGTCGGAGTAGGCAAAACCGGTTTTCTCTCCAGCTATCACCCGGACCCCCACGCCCTGATCAACGTTATGAGCCGCATTACGGACTTCGCCATCCTCCAGCATCCAGTGCTCACGACAGGCGTGCTGGAAATACAGGTCGGCCGCGTCCACATCGCGCGCCGCCAGACTACCCAGCAAGCGCTGCAGATCGGACTCATCCAGACCGGACTGTTCCAGAATACTGTTACGTGCAAGCTGTAATGACGAAGCGCTCATGCGCCTGTGACTCCCCGGGTTCAGTTTGTAGTAGATTTTCCGGTGACCCTTGCACCCTGCCACTGACGGCGATGCCGCAGGCTGGGAAACTGCCGGCGAATGTGCACCAGTTGCTGGTGGCTGATTTCAGCCACCAACGCCGCCGTCTCCTGCGCCTGCGCATTGGCCACCACCTTGCCCCAGGGGTCCACAATCATGCTGTGCCCCCAGGTCCGACGCCCACTGGCATGCTCGCCACTTTGCGCCGCACCGATCATGAAACACTGGTTTTCAATGGCGCGTGCACGCAACAGGGGCTCCCAGTGCGCCTCGCCGGTGGTCGCGGTAAAGGCCGCCGGCAACACGATGATCTCGGCGCCGCGATCTACCAGCGCCCGGAACAGCTCCGGGAAACGCAGGTCATAACACACCGACAAGCCCAGGCACCCCAGCGGGGTGTCAATCACCTGCACCTGGTCACCGGCGAGCAAGGTATCAGACTCGCGGTAACTTTCATCATTGTCCGGCAAATCCACATCAAAAAGATGGATCTTGTCGTAGCGTGCCACCTGCCGGCCACCGCCGTCATAAACCATACAGGCCGGCCACACCCGCGCCGCGTCCGGACCGGCCAACGGCACAGTGCCACCCACAATCCACATGTTGTGGCGGGCGGCCTCGGCGGCAAGAAAGTCCTGAATCAGCCCACTGCCCTCCGGCTCGGCAAGCGCCAGCTTGTCGCGTTCGGTGTGCCCCATAAGTGCAAAATTCTCCGGCAACACCGCCAGCCGGGCCCCTTTTTGCGCAGCATCCGCCAGCAGCTCACCCGCCTGAAGCAAATTGGCGTTAACCTCCGGGCCCGAACTCATCTGCAGGGCGGCCACCGTTTCACTCACTGAATTGACTCCCACCAGACACTACACACTAGCGCACCTGCAGCCTGAGCCTGTCACCGACATCCTCGCTCATGCGCACATCAATGGCATCGGAAGGTACGCCCAGCGCCACCAGCCAGCCACGCAGCTCGCCGGCACGCAATTCGCCCGTCTCGCCAGGGCCATGGCGCACCACAATCACCCGTCGCGGCTGGGCACTCCAGGCGGCCACCACATCGGCAATAGCCGGCTCCGCAGCCACCACACCGGCGCTGCGCGGTTCGGCCCACAGGGCTGACGGCACCTCCGTCGCCACTTCATCCGCATAACTGAGCGGAACCATAGCCATCAAGGCCAGCAACGCCCCGCCAATGATCCACGTCTGCATCAAACGTCTGCTGTTCACCAGGCCTCCGGGTCAGTCTGAATCGGTGTCATCATCCGGACGAACCGGGGCAGCGGCAAGGCCTTCCTCAACCCGCTCCACCGCAGGATCATCCCAGCTACCCTGAATATGGTAGCGGGTGCGGGTAATCTGACCCAACGGACGCTGGAACATTTCCTGCATCACAAACAGGGCCGCGCCGACTACGGGCCCCCCGGCCACAGTGCCCGCCAGGGCGACACCGGAGGACACACTCGGGGTCACCTCCACGCGCTGGTCCAGGTCACGCTCGACCAGACCGGTACGGCCACTCACACGCACTTCAGCGGAAGGACCGGAAATCTCGAGATCACCGGTGTAAGCCTGCCCGTTACCAATATCAAAATTGCCGTCAATGGAATCAAAGGCCATGCCGGCGCCAATCACATCACCAAAATCCAGACTCAGCCGCCGTGGCAGGGCATAAATACTGACCAGACCGAAGAAGCGTCCGGCGCCCGGTTCCACATTAACCAGAGCACCATCACGCACCCGTAGCCGGGCGCTGCCACTTGCCCCGGCCAGACTGATTGCCGCCGGGTTGCCAGGCCAGGCGAGATCCAGCTCAAGCACTGCGCGGCGGGCTTCCAGCAACGGCTCATAACCCAGCCGCCGGGCGGTAACATCGGGCGCGCTACTGCGCATATTAATGCGAAAATCCGATTGATCTGCGCCGTTTTCATCACGACGCCAATCCCCTTCAGCGCGCACCCGAAGATCATCGCTGGTCATGGTCGCCTGATCAAAACGCACACCGTCATCCAGCGGCCTCAGCCGCGCTTCAAGACGCCCCAGAGGCCATTCGCCAAACTGCACATCGGCAACAGCCAGGTCCACGGGAGGCAATATGCGGGGGTCTATATTTTCCAGCCAGCCGCGCTCACCCTCTTCGCGTGGCAACAGATTCACGCGATCCAGATCCAGTTGCCATACCCCCTGGCGTAAATCGGCAGGCAAGCGGGCCTGACCGCTGAACATGGCCGTGCTCACACTGACACTGGCCGCACCATCGACCTCGCGCTGCAAGCGCAGGAGCACCTGCTCAATCTCACTATCGGCCCAGTACAGAGTACCCAGCTCCAGATACAGCGTAGCCAACCAGTCCGGCAAAGCCTCGATAATGCTCAGCTCGGTAACGGCCGGCGCTTCGGCGCCCGGTATCCAGGCACGAATATCCTCCGGATCCAGCGTCGGCATGCGGGCATGAATATGCACCCCGTCAGCCTCTGGCAACCCAGCATCATCGACACCGATAGCAATCAGACCGCGCCTGAGATACACCGGCTCACCCGGGTCGGACTCGAAACGCAGTTGCGCCCGGGCGACATCGCCGTAGCGGATGTCCATATTGCGCTGACCTTCGCAACAGACTTCCCCGAAAATCCTCACTACGCGTCTTTCATCAGCTGCCTTGGCCAGCGGTTCAGCCATATCAACTGCCAGACCATGCAGGGAGGAAGTCAGCCGCCAGACCAGCGATTCATCACTGTCCCCCGGGGGCACATCCACCCGGGCGTTCCATTGTGCCTGGCCCGAGAACGGAGAAGGCTCGGGGGCACGCGCCAGCATCGACAGTGCACGCGCTGATGCCGTGCCCCCGGCCTCAACCACATTGTTGTAGCTACCATCAGCACGGGCCACATGGTCAATATTCAGCGTTACCGGGTCGCCCAGCATGGTGGCGCTTATCTCCCGGGCATACAGACGATCATTGGAAAAATGCAGTTCGCCGTTTATTTGATCCAGCGAGGCAGGCCAGAAATCATGGCTCAAACTGGCATCATGCCAGCGCAACACACCGTTGACCTGCGTATCTTCGGCGCGCGTCAGGGGGATATCCAGTGACAGCCCCAGTTCTGCCGGCCCGCCACCGCTCAGCCCCTGGGCCACATGCCCCGGCGCACCGCCCAGCGGACTATTCCTGAGTAGCCCGGCCAGCGAATCACCGCCGGCCTCGGCAACCCCCTGAATGGCCAGCTCACCCGCCGCCAGATCAGGAATTTCTGCCACCACCGATTGCAGATTGGCGCCTTGCAGCGTGCCACTGCGGGCACTGATACGCATACCCGCGCCCTCAAACAGCAACGCTCCTTCAAGCTCAAGCAAATCAGGCCAATCAGGATCAAAATCCAGCCACACGCCACTGATCTCGCCACTCACACGAAACAGCCCGTCGTGGTCAGGTTCATCAAAGGGGAACTCATCGCTGCGGCCACGCAGCACAACGCTGCCGCGAGTCACTTCACCGTCAAGCAAAGCCTGTTCCAGCCACGACACCACCGTTTCCGGCATGACATTACGCGGCAGATAAGCCCCGGTTGCAGCTACCTGAAGACCTTCAAAATCACCGCTTATATCGAGGTGCGGGGGCCCAACTTCAGGCAACTCAACCGCAAACCGGCCCGCCACCCGACCATGGGGATGCACAAAATCAATCTGCTGCCCGTCAATCACCCAGCCATTGTCAGCGTGATGCAACCCCAGTTGCCCACGTACTCGTGCGGGCAACCAGCCGGCAGCAAAAACCGCGGGGTAATCCAGCACCAGCTGCGTACTGTCCAGGTCCAGCGAAGCACTGGTATCACGCACGCGCAGCCCTGCATCAATACCCCTGACACCGGGAATCATTTGTTTCCCCTGCCAGCCTACCCCGACCAACCGTGCATCCAGGCTGATCTGCGGCAGTTCATCACCATCGGGCAGAGAGATATCCATAGCCACGCGGTGGATTTCGCCCTCGGGACCATAATCATCCAGCCGGGCCAGCAGGTTCTCGTCCAGCACCCCGTCGGGCAAGGCCACCAGCAAGCGATGTACATCTTCCAGATCAAGGTAATCAAGCAGCCCGGAAAGCGAGCGCACCCGACCATCCGAACCCTGGCTGACCTCCACGCTCAGGCTGTCACCTGGCCAGGCCCGGCCATCCAGCGACAACCCCAGTCGGCTGACATCGGCTCGCCAGCCTTGACGCAATTGCCGCCACACCACCCGACCGGAAAACTCATCCAGCATGGCCGCCGGATAGCCCCGACGGGCAGGCAGGCCAACCTGTTCGGCCTGGTAATCCAGCGTAATATCCTGTGGATCACCTCCCTGCCAGTGGCTCCACAGCTCGATGTCCGCACGCGTCTCGCCCAACTCAATGCCTTCGCCCAGATACTCGGCAAAAAAATCGCCGGGCCGCAGACCACGGCCGTTGATATAAAGGTCGCCATCCCAGCGACCGGGCTCGGCCAGAGGCCCCGTGGCATCCAGCTCCAGCACCAGGGAACGCCCGAAGATGCCCGGCAACCCTGCCTCGGCCTCAAGCAGATGACGGGTGCCGGTAGAACCCAGGACCAGGTTGATGTCCGTGAATTCAAGCAAGGCATCGCCGGTCAGCGG
>SLRW01000152.1 GCA_007130745.1 Gammaproteobacteria bacterium | reverse complement strand
GCCCCGCGAAGCGGGGCTATGCAATTGCGAAGCCGGCGGGTACCTCGTCGGCCCAGTCTTCGCGCTGTACCTCGTCTACCCGCGCCGCCGGCGGGCCTTCGTGCAGCCATTGCTCAAGCTGGGCCAGCGCCTCAGGCGAGCCGGCGGCGACCACCTCGACGCGACCGTCCGTCAGGTTGCGCGCCTGTCCGTCCAGACCCAGTGCCAGAGCCTGCTCGCGGGTACTGCCACGAAAATACACGCCCTGTACACGGCCGGAAATGAGGAAACGGGCGACCATTTCATCCATCACATTCCCTCCATCGTCGATACTGACGCCTTAAAACCTAAAACGCCCCCGTTACAAACGCCAGCGCCTGCTCGTACCGCACCGCGCAATGCAGCGGGCCGCCCTGGTTCCGGGCGACTTATCGATCAGACACAAAAAAGGCCCCTTGCGGGGCCTTTTCTGCAAGCTCCTGTGCGCAATCAGCGATTGCGGCGCAGGTAACGCTGGTCGGACTCTTCCACGCGACCGAGCTGCCAGGCACCACGGGTACGGGCATGTTCAATGGCCGCATCCTCAGCACTCTGGGACACATCACGCGGATAGCTGAGCTCCTGACCCGGGAAGATCAGGTCAGCGTCTTCGATCTTGTCACTGTTGGCGCGGAAAATCAGCGGCCACTTGTAGGCGTTGCCGTAGACTTCACCGCGTTCGGAAATACGCCACAGGCTGTCGCCGCGACGCACGGTGTAGTTGCCCTCCGGCGCCGGTGCCGGCTCCGCGCGCTCTTCAGGTTCGGGCTCCGGCGCAGGCTCGGCTTCCGGAGTGGAAGCACAACCAACAACCAGGCCACCCGCCATCAACAAAACAAGCAATTCCCTGATACTGAACTTCATCTGCATGACCTCATGACTCCGGTTCGAATTTTGAATTTATTGTATGCCCGCCAGGCTCGGGACGATAACGCCGCCCCGAAACTTCAATTGCAGACTATCACTGCCCTCGAAACAGTGTCAATTCAACATTCAAGGCTTTTCCCTGCCTGTCGCCGCACCCGAACTGCTACTATATCCACTGGCACACTCACCGCACCCCAGGGACAACCCACCCGATGAGCGAAATCCTCATCATCTACTACAGCCGTCACGGCGCCACTGCCGAAATGGCCCGCCACGTCGCCCGCGGTGTGGCGAGGGTAAGCGGCATGCAGGCGCGGCTGCGCGCGGTGGCGCCGGTCACGGCACAAACGGCCGCACAACTGCCCCCGGTACCCGCGGAAGGAGCGCCCTACGCCGAACTCGCTGACTTGCAAGCCTGCGCCGGCCTCATCCTGGGCAGCCCCACCCGTTTTGGCAACATGGCCGCAGCGCTTAAATATTTCCTCGACAGCACGGCCTCACTGTGGCTTTCGGGCGAACTCGCCGGCAAACCGGCCGGTGTTTTCACCTCCAGCGCCAGCATGCACGGCGGGCAGGAAAGCACCCTGCTGTCGATGATGTTGCCGTTGTTGCACCACGGCATGCTGATCACCGGCCTGCCCTACACCGAGGATGCGCTCAATCGCACCCGCACCGGGGGCACGCCCTACGGCCCCAGTCACCTCGCCGGCCCACGCAGCGACGCGCCCCTAAGCGCGGACGAAAGCGAGCTGTGCCAGGCGCTGGGGCAGCGTGTAGCACACATTGCCAGCCAACTGCAGGGAGCACACAAGGTATGAAGACGTCCCGAACTGATCGTGGCCTGCGCACGGCCATCGGGTTGCAACTCCTGTTGCTCGGAGTCGCCCTGATGCTTTGGCAGCTTTGGGCCTCGCCGCCACAGGTGGTGCCTGCCGGGGTGATCGCCACCCTGATCATCGTCCCACTGGCGGGCTTGCTGCCGGGCATTATCCTGGGCTGGCCACGGGTGGGCGGTGTGTGGGCGCCGTTGATGCTGCTGTTCTACTTCACCTGGGGGATGACGGAAACCGTGGCCAACGCCGATGAACGAAACTGGGCAATTGTCGTGACCCTGCTTAGCATCAGCGCCTTCAGCACCGCCCTGTTCTACGCAGCTCGTCATCGTCGGCCACGACGCCAGCTCAGCGACAGCCGCTGAAACACTGCATTAATTCGTCACGTCGCAGCGCGAGCCTGGCGCGCTGCCAGCGCCTCGCGCAGGAAAGGAATCGTAAGCCGGCGCTGGGCCGCCAGCGAAGCCGCATCCAGCTCATCCAGCAAACTGAACAGCTCGGCCGGCGCGCGGCCGTGGCGGCGCAGCAGGTAGCGCGCAGCCTCCTCGCTCAGGTCCATACCCCGGTGCCGGGCACGCAATCTCAGAGCCAGGGCGCGACCCTCGTCGTCCAGCGGCTGCAGGCGGATCACCGGCCCACTGGCCAGGCGCGAAGCCAGGTCGGGCAAGCGCCATTCAACGCCTGAGGGTGCCACCGGCGCCGACACCAGCAAACAGCCCTCACGATCCAGTACCCGCCGCACCAGATGAAACAGCGCCGTCTCTGCCTCGGGCTCACCTGCCATGGCATCGACCCCGTCCAACACCAGCAAATCCAGCCGATCCAGACCCTCCAGAGCATCGCCGCCCAATGGCTGGAAGCGTTTCAGGGGTAAATACAGTGTGCGCCGACCCCTGCCATGCGCATGCCGACAGGCCGCCTGCAGCAGATGTGACTTGCCGCTGCCGCCCGGACCACATAAATAGACCACTCCGCGCAACTGACCTTCGCTGAGTTGCCGCACCACGGGCAGTGCTTGCTCATTAGGACCAGCATGGAAGTTCTCAAACGCTGAACAATCAGGCAAATGCAAGCCCAGCGCCAGCTGGGGTGTGCTGGCCAGATGTGCAGCCGACTCGGCCAGACCGCCGGTGTCAGTGCTCGAGTGCATAATGGAAATCCGGCCCGAATCCCCTGCTGCCATCATCCACGGTCACCGTCACCCGCTCTACCGCCCGCAGCACCGATCCCACACCAATCACGCCATCAAGCCGCTCCCGGCTGCCCCGGATCACCAGCGCCAGATCCAGGTCTTCATCATCAACCCGGGTGACATACACCGCTTCCACCGGCGACAACCCTTCCAGATATCGCAGCACCCTTGCATAGTCAGCCAGCCCCCTCACCCCGGTGACTGCAATGCGTGCCATGTCCCGGTCCACGCCATCGCCACCGTCAGCAAAGCGGGCCAGATAAATATCAGCCAGTTCGCCCAGACCTTTTTCCATTGCCCCCTGGAGACTGTCAGCGCGGCTTTCCCAGTCGCGGCGCTGTCCGGCTTCCAGCAGCGTCCAGCGCCCCCGGTAACCGCCTCCACTGTCGCGGTCTATCCTGCCGGCCAATACCGATCGCGCGTCGTAACGCTCGGAAGCGTCTTCAACCGTCTCGAAGAATCCGCCCCACAGATCAATAAATTCCACCGTCCGGTGGTCCTGTTGATCGCCCTCGGGCAAGGTCACCGGCAGACCGCGCACATGCGCCGCCCGTGCCAGTGTACGGGCCACAGCATCTTCATCCTGTCGCGACAACACCGTGCGATCCACACCATCGCGTACCGCCAGCCACACCAGCGTGGTGGGCCGTTCGCGGCCCCAGACCATATGCCCCTGATCACGCAGTTCGCCGATCAGGGCACGCTCGTCAAAAGCCACCCGCAGCCACAGACCATCCGGGGCATCATCGTCGCGCTCATACTCATAACGCTGCATATAACGGGTCGGGCGCAAGGCTTCTCCGGCCAGCTGCGCGGCCTCGCTGCCGGACACCCGGCGCAACACCTGCGCCAGCGCCTCACTCAGGGCCTCGTTGCGCGTCTCGGTAGACTGATCGCCGACGGCCACCCGGGCCGTATACAGATCATCAGCGCCGACGGCCATGGCGCCTGCGGGCAACCACAGCAGCACCAGCGCAAGCAGCATCACATAAAGGCGAGGTTCAGCTTGCACGAAACATACTCTCCCGGAGTTCAAGGAAGCGCTGAGACCTGGCGAATTGATCAGCGGTTCCTTATAGATTGAAGCGCGGCGGCGGCCGCGTAGGTTACAATAGCATAGCTGTCGCAGCTGCCGTCAGCCGTTATCCACCCCGAATAAAGGATTATCATGCCAAAGCGGGAGCCCCTGACCTATCGCCAGGCCGGTGTTGATATTGATGCCGGCAACCGCCTGATCGAGCGCATCGGGGATGACGTGCGCCGCACCCGCCGCCCCGAAGTACTGGGCGGCCTGGGCGGCTTTGGCGCCCTGGTCGAAATCCCTCTGGATCGCTATCGCGAGCCGGTACTGGTGGCCGGCACCGATGGCGTGGGCACCAAGCTCAAGCTCGCGCTGGCGATGAACCGCCACGACACCATCGGCATCGACCTGGTCGCCATGTGTGTAAACGACATCGTGGTCCAGGGCGCCGAGCCCCTGCTGTTTCTGGATTACTACGCCACTGGCCACCTTGACGTGGACACCGCCAGCAGCGTTATTCGTGGCATTGCCGAAGGCTGTACACAGGCCGGCTGCGCCCTGGTGGGCGGCGAGACTGCCGAGTTGCCCGGCATGTACCAGGGCGAAGACTACGATCTGGCCGGTTTTTGCGTAGGCGTGGTGGAAAAATCACGCATTCTTGACGGCAGCAAGGTGGCCCCCGGAGACGTCATCCTGGGGCTGGCCGCCTCGGGCTTTCATTCCAACGGCTATTCACTGGTCCGCCGCGTGCTCGAACACAGTGACGCCGATCTCGACATGCCACTGGACGGCACCACACTGGGTGCGGCCCTGCTGGCGCCCACGCGCATCTACGTCAAGCCCCTGCTGGCGCTACTCGATGCCTTGCCCGTTCACGCCCTGGCCCACATCACCGGTGGCGGCCTGCCGGAAAACCTGCCGCGGGTCATGCCGGAGCACACCCGCGCCGTCATCAACGGACTAAGCTGGACTCGCCCGGCGGTCATGCGCTGGCTGGACGAACAGGCGGAAATCGAACCAAAGGAAAACTACCGCACTTTCAATTGCGGCATTGGCATGGCTGTGATTGTTCCCGCCGCACAGGCAACGGATGCCGCTGCGCTGCTGCGCGAACAGGGCGAAACCGTATTCGAGATCGGGCGCATTGAGGCCGGCGAAGGCCACCCCCGGGTCTATATCCACCATGACTGAGCAACCCCTGTCACTGGTGGTGCTGGTCTCCGGTAGCGGCAGTAACCTGCAGGCCATTATCGAGGCCATTGATGCCGGCCTGCCGGCACGGATCGAGGTCGTGATCAGCAACCGGCCGCAGGCGCTGGCGCTCACGCGCGCAGCCAGCCGCAATATCCCCACCCGGGTGATTGACCACCGTGAATGCACCAGCCGCGATGAATTCGACGCCCGGCTGGATAGCCTGCTGAGCGAACTCGACCCGCAACTGGTGGTGCTGGCCGGCTTCATGCGCATTCTGGGAGATCCGCTGGTCCGCCGCTGGCACGGGCGCATGCTCAATATTCACCCCTCCCTGTTGCCGGACTACCGCGGGCTGCAAACCCACCGGCGCGTGCTTGAGGCAGGGGAACAATGGCATGGTTGCAGTGTCCACTATGTGACCGCCGAGCTTGATGGCGGGCCAGTCATTGCCAGGGCCCGACTTGAGGTTCACGGCAACGACGACGAGGCCTCCTTGAAGTCACGGGTACACGACTGCGAACATGTGCTTTATCCCACGGTGATCGACTGGATTGCCCGTGGTCGACTGACACTAGCCGATGACACGCCGATGCTGGATAACAAACCGTTGCGACAGGCCCTGACTTTCGAGGCCCCGCAGTTAATGGAGGCGGCATCATGAGCCGCTACAGATGTTTCAACTCGCTTGCCCCCGCCCTGTTGACGGGTGCGCTGGCGCTTGCCTGGATGCCTTTTGCAATGGCACTGCAGCCCTATACCGCTACCTACGAACTGTCACGCTCGAACATGGTGGTGGGCGAAGGCAAATACGAGCTCAGCATTGATGACGACGGCAAGGTCACCTTCCATGCCCGCGCCGAGACCGCCGGCGTGGTTTCCATGT
>SLRW01000013.1 GCA_007130745.1 Gammaproteobacteria bacterium | reverse complement strand
CGGCGACAAAAGTTGCGCGGGTCTTGCGCGCATCCTCGAAACCCAGGTCCAGTCCCAGCGACACGCCTTCAGGGTTCAACATCCAGGCGGTGAGTACATGCCGGCCCTCGCCGCAGCCAAGGTCCAACAGTGCCTGGCCGGGCGCCAGCGCCAGGCGGTCGAACTCAACCGTCAGCATGGGGCATTGCCTTGTGGTAAGTGGCGACTACGCCTTCGGCCACGCGCAGCCAGTCAAAGCGCTGCTCAATACGCTCGCGGCCGGCCTTGCCCAGCACCTGACGCCGGGCCGGGTCGTCCAGCAGCCCGCCAATGGCGGCAGCCAGCGCGCGGTCATCGCCCGGCGCCACCAGCACGCCGGCATCACCGACGACTTCGGGCAGGGCACCGCCGGTGGTCGAGACCACCGGTGTGCCACAAGCCATGGCTTCGCCCGCCGGCAGGCCAAAGCCCTCGTATAGCGAGGGCACCACGGCGATCTCGGCGCGGTTGTATTCGCGCACCAGTTCATCATTGCTGAGCCCGCTGACAAACCGAACCCGCTCACCCAGCTTGAGTCGCCGAATCAATCGCGCGGTGCGGCTGCCGTTAGCGAGCTGCCCCACCACCACCAGCGAGACCTCCTCGCGCTCCCGCACCAGCCGGGCGAGGGCCTTGAGCAGATAATTCAGCCCCTTGAGCGGCGCCTCGGCACTGGCCGTGGCAACCAGCCGGCCGGGTTCGCGGTGCACATCAGGCAGTGGCCGGAACAGCGCGGTATCAATACCGTTGTGCAGCACTTCCATGGTCCGGGCGGGACGACCAAAATCCCGCTCGATATCGCGGCGCGCCTGATCCGATACCGTCACCACATGTTCCAGCCGGCGCACGACCTTTTCCTGCATGCGCAGGAAGCTGTACCAGCGGCGGGTTAAAAACTTCAGGGTGCGGGTTTTCGCCGCCTTGACGGCAATGTCCCGGTCAATAGTGATGGGATGATGCACTGTGGCCACCACCGGCAGACCCAGCCGGTGCTCTATAGTCAGCAGGCTGTAACACAAGGTCTGGTTATCGTGGATCACATCATATTCATCGCGGTGAGCACGCAGATACCGGTACGCACGCACACCAAAGGTATAGGGCTCCGGGAATCCGCCGCTGAGCACGCTGAGATACTCGTACAGCTCCAGCGGTTTGAGCAGCCGGCGATCGAAAATGGCACTGAAACGCCGGTCATGCGAGTACATATCCAGGCTGGGCAAGCGAATCAGGCGTACGCGCGGGTCGAGCTCGGGATAAGGCGGGCCGGAGAGCACATCCACGCTGTGACCCAGATCCACCAGCGCCTTGCTCAAATAGTGCAGGTAAATGCCCTGGCCGCCGCAATGCGGCTTGCTGCGATAACCGAGCAGGCATACGCGCAGGGGATGCTCGCCAATCACCCGCAGCCGCGGCTTTCGGCCCGCGGCCAGGCTCTCCGTGTCCAGCGCGGCCGGTACACTACTCATTTACGTTGCCTGCTCCACTTCTGACCCGGCACAAACCACAGGATTGCAGCAACATGAATGACTTGCCGGGAATGACACAGCCCTGGCGGGCGCGGCGCATATCGTGGCATTGCCGGGCCCGTGGCGCAAGCGACCCGGCCCCGACGTCAATGACTATGGCCATGCTCGTGGCTATGGCCATGTCCATGACCGTGACCATGTCCGGGACTGCGATCAAGATCCGGACCATGGCTGTGGAATCCCTCCGTACTCAGAATCCCCTCTTCAAGAATACGGCGTACCGCCACATCTTCCGTCTCCTGACGCAGACGCTGCACGCGCGGGTCATCCATCCCCAGACGCAACACCAGCAGCCCCGCCGCATAATTGCGGGCAACGCCAACCCCGGCATCTTCCGCCAGACGCACCAGTCGAGCGGCAATATCATCATCCCGCGCGGTGAGGGCCTGCATGGCAGCACTGCGCAGCATGGCCTCCTCGCTGTCATAGGCCTGCTCAAGCCAGCCCAGCGCGGCGGGAGTATCATGATAATCGGCCTGATCGACCAGCGCCCTGATAGCCACCCGGCGCACACCCGGATGGGGATCACCCGTTGCCATCGCGCCTGCACGCGCCAGGGCCTGCTCATCCGGCAACAGACCCAACACCCTCACGGCGCCCGCCCGATCGGCCGGCGAGCCGGCACGACTCGCCTCGATCATCACGTCCGCCTCGGGCATGTCACCGAGCAATATCCGCGCCTGTAACACCCGGCTGCGGGTCACGATGTCATCCACCTCCCCGGACTGCAGATAATCCAGCGCCGGGGTTAACCCCCACGTGGCCAGTTGCAGGGCCAGCATACCCTTGGCGGGCAAGCCCTCCTGCATAACCATAGCCACATGCTCCCACTCATCCTGACTCAGGCTGTCGGGTACCGGCACCCGCGAAAGCTCCGCCAGGGCGGCGCGCGTCAGTCGGGCGTCGCCGCTGGCAAGAAGCGCCATGGCGTGCGCCCGGGTCACCGCAAAGGGCTCAGCATCCCCGTGTGCCAGCCACGCCGCCAGGGCGGCGGCGGCAACAGAGTCCAGCCCTGCGTAGAACCCGTCACCGTTGGCCGGGGAAACATAGTAATTGCCCTCGGGCAAATGATTGCGCAGATAGGAATAGCCGGGCGCAACATCCAGCGCCGCCACCAGCGAGGTTCCAGCCGGGGGAAGCAGCTGGCGTCGCAGCGCGCCCCGCAAATCGACAATGCCAATACTGCGCTGATCCAGCGGTGGCCAGGCCTGTTCCACTTCAACGCGGGCCAGTTGCAGGGCCCCGCCATCAAAACTCTCGCGCATACTGACCCGACCATGCACGATCACCCCGGCCCCCGCCAGTCGCTCACGCAGCAAGGGGCCGTTGGAGGGCAGTGCCGGGCGTGATAAAGCTGTCGCCCAGGACGCGTTGATGCCGCTGTCCGCCTCACCGGACTGATCACCGGCCCACGCCACAGTGGCGAAACCCAGCAGCGCGACCAGCGGCAGGAGACACCAGCCTGCCCTGGCCCGACGGCTTGTGCAGGCTTCAGTCACAGCTGCCCAGCAACACACCCGGCGACGTCCAGCCGTCACCAAGCACATCAATGAACAGCGGGTTGCTGATCGCCGTGGCCATGACGCCGCCCTGGCCCACATTGGAGCCGGTCAGATCAGCCAGGGTGTCATTGCCGTCGCGGAACAGGGAATTGGGTTCTACCGGGAACAGCGGCTCGGAAATCCCGTCAACACCCTCGACCTTGACCACCACCCAGGTGTCCTGGGCCAACGGGCCAAGCTCCAGGGTGGCGCTGGCAGTCAAAACCCCGTTGGTTTCCTCGACGGTGAAATCGTCACCGGCCACCATGACCTCGTCCGGACACACAGAATAGCGCGGCGGCTCGTCCTCTTCGTTAATCTGCTCAGGCGCGTTATTGATATAGAAGTTGATGCGATGGAACTCGGCCCACGCCGGGCTGGTGACGTTGACATGCACCTGAGCCAGGTTATCCACTCCGGTTTCCACTACCAGCGGGTGCTCAAGCGACAGCCCGGCCACCCCTTCCAGGGTTTCCACCGTCACATCAATAAAGGGCGCATTGGTCACAAATACCCGTCCGGCACGCACGTTCTCGGCCAGGGGCTGGGCATTGTCAGAAAGCTGGCCCGGATCCTCGACCTCGCTGGCCACCATGGAACGGGTCGCCATGGAGGTCATGCGCAACACATGGGTATCGGAACTGGCCACGGCGGTGCGCACAATACCCTGGTTAATGAGGTTGAACCAGTCGGCCATGTTCTCATCCATGGTATTTCTCAGGCCGCCCCGGCTGTTGACACCGATCCAGATCTCCAGAGCGTCAAAAGCATCGCTGAACAACTCGCCATCCAGCGCCGGATTCAGCCGGCGGTCTTCGGGCGGCACGGTCGTCACAGGCCCCCCGTCGGCGGCGGTATCCACCCCCAGACCCACGCCACTGAAGAAGCTGTTGATGTGGTTGATTTGCACCACGGGATCGTAAGCCGGGTCATCCTTGGCCGCTGTAATCAGCTCCTCCGGGCTCATCAGGTAATTACCCAGCGCCGGAAAACGCTGCCCGGCCGGCACATCACGCCAACCCCAGTCAGTGGACCCTCCGGAGGGAATATCCGGGTTGATAAACCGCGGCCAGGCGTTGAAATGGCCGTAATCCGGCGTGGTCAGCTCGGCACTGGGCGCGGTCCCGATCAGATGCCCTACCCCGGCGGCAGCAATTTCGGGGGCATAGTTAACCTGCAGGCCATGATCCGACGGGGTAAAGAAATCAATCCCCTCGGCCAGGAAGCCCGCCAGGCGATCCGCACGGGGAATGCGGGAATCCAGGCTGTCGATGCCATGAACGTGAAAATCAGCCGAGATGAACCCGGGGGTTTCCACCACCCGCTCGATGGTGGCTGAAACCTCGGCGGTTTGACCGGGCGCGATGGTTACCGGCTGGCGAAAGGCGGAATAGCGCCCACCACGCGAGACCACCAGCTCATAATCCCCCGGCACCACCTTGCGTGCCGGCAATATGCCGTCGGCATTGGCAAAATCCACGAAGGCGATACCAAAGGGAAGCGGGTCACGGGCAAACTGATCAAAGAACAGGCCCGCCTGAGCCATGATTTCACCCGGTGCCCCCACAGTCGCAAGCAAATCGAGCTCATTGGCGGGCGGCTTGGTCTCATCCAGCCCCACCAATTGAATCTTGGCCGGGACCGGTTGCCCCTCGCCATCAACCACTGTCACCGCCAACTGGCCGGCCTCAGGCAAACTGAAGTCACGCACGACAGTAGCATCCGCGCCTACGGTAACAGCACTGGTATCGGTTGTGCCCGCACCATGGCCCTGCTTGTATACGCGAACCTCATACTCTCCCGGAGGCACTTCCAGAGCATAGTTGCCATCGGCATCTGTGCGATCCTGAGTCACTACATCATAGTCCGGTGCAGGCATGGGCGTTCCGGCAACATCAGGGCCGGCTTCGCCCGGGCGCACCAGCGACACCAGAACACCCTGGACCGGCTCACCATTAAGCAGCACCTGTCCGGTAATCTCGCCGGTCACATAGCCAAGGATGGTGTTGCGCACTTTCTGCAGGCTGCTCACGGCGCCTTCGGTTACCAGAAAATAACGGTCCTCCAGCACCAGCTGGCCGTCACCGGGAACTTCAAAATTGGGTTCTTCCACACCAACGATCAGACCCAGCAAATTGACCCCGTAGGTCACAGCGGCCACACCAGCCTGACTCAGGCTGGAGCTGGCGTCATACTTGTGCACACGGCCGTAGGAAACACCTTCGCCCCCGCCCTGGCCGACAAAGCCGACCATGTTGCAGGGATCACATTCACCGTCCGCGCACACCGCTTTCTCGTTACCACAGGGCAACGTGACCAGGGGTTCACCCATACCCAGCGGCGGCATGAAAGTATCGACTTCGCCCGAACCACTGAAAAATTCGCCCAGGAATATCTGCAAGTCTTCTGAAGACTGATTGACAAGCGTAGTGCGTTCGATAACAAAATCCGCGCCCGGCTCGAGGATATAATCGGTCTGCACTTCCAGCGGCAGGGGGTCATCATTAATACTGGCGGGAATCTCAAGCCCGGCCGGCAAGAGAGCGCCGACTTGTGATCGGGGATTCACATACTCGAACAGATCCACCGGCCCGGTCGCCCGGATAATGGCCGCATTGCCATCAGAACCGTCGTTGATGACCTGCACGGACGTGTAATTGGGGAGGGTGGTGATATCCACCGCCAGCACGGCAGCCTCGAAGTGCGAGGCGCCGGCTTCGCCCGGCGCACGCTGGATATCAGCATCGATAATCGAGCCACCGTAGGGATTAATGCCACCATACCAACGCCGCCCCGGCGCCTGGATAATGACCCGGATATTCTCGTTTTCAATGACATAATCGCCGACCTGGGCACGCGCCACCGGCGAACCACCAATCAGGTGATTCTCGCTGGTGCTCTGGAAAGCCCTTGCCACGCCTTCGAGCGTGTCTTCAATCGCTACATCTCCGGAACTGCCAAAACAACCGGCGAGCAACATTGATCCTGCAATGATGG
>SLRW01000060.1 GCA_007130745.1 Gammaproteobacteria bacterium | reverse complement strand
GCGGCTGTGGTGGAATTGGTAGACACTCGAGACTTAAAATCTCGTGGGCGCAAGCCCGTGCCGGTTCAAGTCCGGCCAGCCGCACCAATTCCGGGCCGGAGGCCCGGGGCGTGATTAAGTTTTAGGTACGCCAACTGATATCCCGTAGAAAGTCTGGAAAGGGGTGTGCCTTGGCTTGCCTGCTTTGGCTGGCCCTGGTCACGATTTATTTGATTTAACTTAATATACATTATGCGCATAAGTATACAGGCCAACTCAGGGCGAGCAATACAAAAACGAACCGCACTACTGCGCAAACCACAGCAAAAACAGCCGCGAAATAAACGCGAGATAATAAATGGTTCTAGAAAGATGATTATTGCAGCCAGGCCGCCAGGTAAGCCTGTATACATCCACCACTAATAGAAAAGGCCCCTTCAGGAGCCTTCCTTCGCAGTCTGTCGGCGCGTGTCGCAGAAATCCAGCCCTGCACCGATCTATCCCGCGACGTAAAACCTAACCACGTAACACGTAAAACGTTTCACATCGTATGCGTCGGCCGCTCCGCCTTCAGCGCGCCGGCCAGATAGGTTTCGACCTTTTTCTGGGTGGTGCCGCCGTCCTGGTCACTGAACTGTACGCCGATACCGGCAGTACGCTTGCCCTGGGCACCGCGTGGTGTGACCCAGATCACCTTGCCGGCCACCGGCAGGCGTTCAGCGTCGTCCATCAGCGTCAGCAGCAGAAAGACTTCTGCGCCCAGGCGATAATTCTTGTTGGTGGGAATAAAAAGACCGCCGTTTTTGACATACGGCATATAAGCCATATACAGCGCGCTCTTGTCCTTGATTGTGAGTGTGAGTATGCCCTGTTGTGCCTGGTTCATGGCCATATCGCGGCGGCTCTCCTGGTTGCGTCGGCATTGATCATCGATTCCAGCGGCCAGTGCAGCGTGTGCCACCAGGGAATCAACAGTGCCTCGAGCATCAAAGTCTGGTTGACCTGAGTGCCCGCAAGCGACCGATAGTAATAAAGTACATTGAGATAAAGAAACACCTGGTTCAAGTCTACCGCTTCAGCCACATTTCGCAAGCTTGCCTCAATTTCATCCGGCAGCCTTTGGCGACCGGCGCCGGTCTTGAGGTGCACAATCGACATACTGATGCGAATCAGCCAATCAATGACCACTTCAGCACCCGGGGACTTGCCCCATTCTCCTGCCAGGTGCACCGGCTCCACGCCGCGCATACACAGGGTTTCCCACTCACTGAGCAAGCGGGTCTGGGTAGCCACAAAGTCATCCCGCAGCATCTGCAACGCCGCCAGCGGCGCATTACCACTGAAATCCAGCGCCAGATCGATGTTTTCACGCGATGTTTCCGGGCTCGCTTCGCTCAGCCATGCCACGGCGGCTTCGTGCGCAGGCGGGCTGATCACCAGCTGCTGGCAACGACTGCGAATGGTGGCCGGCAGCCGTGCAGGACTGGAGCTGGCCAGCAGCAGAACATTGCCCGGCTCCGGCTCTTCCAGCGTCTTCAACAGCGCGTTGGAGGTATGAATGTTCATGGCTTCGGCCGGTGCAATCACCGCTACCCGGTATCCCGGCTCCTGTCGCGTGAGCTCCAGAGCACTGCACAACTCACGAATACTGTCGATTTTGATGTTGCCGCTTTCTTGCTGCTCAACACGGTGGAACCCGGGATGATTACCGGCCGCATGCAGTCTGCAGCCGCGACACTGACCGCAGGCGTGGCCTTCGCGATCGGGACGTTGACACAGCAGTGATGCGACCAGGGCTTCCATCAGGGCGCTCTTGCCGGTACCCGCAGGCCCCTGGATCAGCCAGGCGTGGGCCAGCTGATCACGCTGTCGAGCCTGCTGCAGCGTCTGCCATTGCCGGGCCTGCCATGGAAATGGAGCCTGAAATTTATCCATAAATAACATTAACTTTTATATTCAAGATACTGATATATATCAGTCAACAAGATCTTCAAGTGCTTCTTGCGCCTGCACCAGAACCTCCGCCGGGGGGCGAGAGGCGTCTATCAATCTGAAGCGTTGCGGATCTGCTTCGGCCCGCTGCAGATACGTCTGCCGAACCCGCTGATAGAAATCCTCGCGCTCGCTCTCAAAGCGATCTGCCGGGCGATCTCGCTGCCCCGCCCTGCCCATTCCCTGCTGCACATCAATATCAAACAACAGGGTACGATCCGGGCGCAGACTACCTTGTACCCATTGTTCCAGTTGCGCGATTCGCGCGCTTTCAATATCACGTCCGCCACCCTGATAGGCGTAGGTAGCATCGGTAAAGCGATCACACAGTACCCAACGGCCGGCGGCCAGTGCAGGAACAATGCGATCGTGCAGATGTGCTGCGCGTGCGGCAAAAATCAGCAACAGCTCGCTGTCCGGCGGAATTTTGCCTGGCGCCAGCAGTAATTCCCGGATTTGTTCTGCAACAGATGTTCCACCTGGTTCGCGTGTCAACTCCACATCTATCCCGTGCAGTCCCAACCAGTCTGCCAGGCTTTCAATGCAAGTGCTCTTGCCGGCGCCCTCGCCGCCCTCAATGGTTATAAAACAGCCCCGTTTCATGTGCCTCGCCCGACTCCCTTTCAGTCTCTATTGCGCCGGCCGCGCAGATAGCGATCTATGGCTCGGTTATGCTCTTCCAGCGTCGCCGAGAAATGATGTGTGCCATCCCCGCGGGAAACAAAATACAGCGCATCCCCCGGCTCCGGGTTCACCGCAGCTCTGATTGAGGCCTCACCGGGCAGGGCAATAGGGGTGGGCGGCAAGCCGCCACGGGTATAGGTATTCCAGGGGTGATCACGGCGCAGGTGGCGTGGCCGCACCACTCCGCTGAAATCATCTATCCCGTAAACTGTCGTGGGGTCGGTCTGCAGGCGCATGCCCTGCTCCAGCCGACGCACAAACACCCCGGCAATCTTGCCCCGTTCATGCGGCGCTCCGGTTTCCTTTTCAATCAGGGAAGCCAGGATCAAGGCCTCGTAGGGCGTATCGAAGGGTAGCCCATCCTGCCGTTCGTCCCAGACCTGGTTCAGTGTCTGCTCCATGCGGCTGTAGGCCTGTTGCAGAATGGCCAGATCCGACGTGCCTCTGGAGAAGCTGTAGGTATCAGGGAAAAACCGCCCTTCGGGGTGCTGGTCAGGGTAACCCAGTGCGCTCATCACAGCTTCGACGGATTCCCTGGTCAGGGTGTTCTCAACTGCCTCATGGGCCTCCAGCGCCCGTCTCAGATCCCTGAATTGCCAGCCTTCAACCACCGTCAATCGGTGCATCAGCACATCGCCACGGTGCATGCGCTCCAGAATTTGCTGGCGGCTCATACCCGGGCGCAGCCGATACTCCCCGGCACGGATGTCTGCCCTGTCCTGCAGGCGCCCCAGCCAGACAAACAGGCGCGGATTGTCCAGCACCCCCGCTTCGTTCAATTCGGCGGCCACGCGATGCAAGGAAGAGCCTGAAGGTACCTGTATATCCAGCGGGTCGGCAAAACCTTCCAGTGGCTCAGTGGCGTAACGCCAGCCGCCCCAAAGCAGCGCAATAGCGGCAACCAGCACCACCGTCAGAGGTATGGAAATCAATCGCACCGAGGTTTTCACTCAGCAAGCCCCATCTGTTTTACCCGCCACTCAGTATTGTTTCGACTTTACATGAAAGTTTTTCCACCAGCTGTGGAACCTCAAGATCTTTCGATTCCAGCCGTGTTACAGGCATGATGCCGCGCACTGCATTACATAAAAACAAAGCCCGCGCCTGACGACAGTCGTGCTTTTCAAGCGTGCTCTCGCTTACCTGGCAGCCCTGGTCAGCAAGTATTTCCATGACCAGTTCGCGCATCACTCCGGCTACCCCGGCCTTCGCCAGATCCGGAGTGGATATTATATCGTCATGCAAGACGAAGAGATTGGCGCTTGTCGCCTCGATGACCCGGCCGGCGGCATCGCACATCAGGCCTTCGCCAAAGTCGCTGCCCGCAAGTTCGCGGCGAGCCAGCACCTGTTCCAGCCGGCCACAGTGCTTGAGCCCTGCCAGCGCCGGACTGATAGCCAACGGTGTACGACAAAAAGTGACTGCCAGCTCTATACGTGCCAGGGGCGGCGCCTCGCGCGACATCACCACACGCAGGGGACGCGGGTTATCCGGCGCTACGTAGGCCCGCCCTCCGCTGCCGCGGGTGTAGATAATCTTGCATACCGAAGTCGACCTGCCAGCACTGACGCGCGTGCATTCATGTGCCAGCAATTCGAGATCGGGGGCAGGTAATCCCAGGCGCACCGCACCACGGTCCAGCCGTGCCATATGGCGCGACCACAAGGGCGCCTTGTCGCCACACATGCGGATAGTTTCGAACAGGCCATCGGCGTAATGCAGCCCGCGATCGGACACGGGCATGACCTCGACCGCCTTGCCATCAACCAGAACGCGGGGATGATTGGCGGCGGCCATCACAGACCGCCGTGTCAGGGTGCGCGCCGGAAGACCAGCGTACCGTTGGTGCCGCCAAAGCCGAAGGAATTCGAGATAGCAGTATCCATACTCATCTCGCGCGCTGTATGCGGTACATAATCCAGGTCGCACTGCGGATCGGGGTTATCGAGATTGATTGTGGGCGGCGCCACCTGATCGCGCAGGGCCAGCACCGTGAAGATGGCCTCGGTACTACCGGCGGCGCCCAGCATATGGCCGGTCATGGATTTGGTAGAGCTTACGGCCAGCTTGTCAGCATGCTCACCAAAGGCTCTGCGAATGGCATTGGTCTCGGCCACATCGCCGACTTTGGTGGAAGTGCCATGGGCATTGATGTAGTGGACATCCGAAGCATTGACACCGGCATCGGCAAGGGCGTTACTCATGCAACGGGCCGCGCCCTCTCCGCCCTCGCTGGGCTGGGTCATATGGAAGGCGTCTCCGCTCATACCAAAGCCGGTTAACTCGGCCAGAATGTCGGCGCCACGCGCGCGGGCATGCTCGTATTCTTCCAGCATCAGTACCGAGGCGCCATCACCCAGCACAAAGCCGTCGCGGTCACTGTCAAAGGGACGACTGGCCCGCTCGGGATCATCATTGCGGCTGGACAAGGCCCGAGCCGCACAAAAGCCGCCCAGAGAAACCGGTGTGCTGGCGTATTCGGCACCGCCGGCAACCATTGCATCAGCATCACCGTATTGAATCAGACGCGCTGCCAGACCGATGCTGTGGGTGCCGGTGGTGCAGGCTGTGACGCTGGCCAGGTTGGGACCACGCAGGCCATGCATGATAGAAAACTGCCCGGAAATCATGTTGATAATATTGCCGGGAACAAAAAAGGGTGAGATCTTGCGTGCGCCATTTTCAAGGTAGGCGCTGTGGGTGCGCTCAATGCCGTTGATGCCGCCAATGCCGGAGCCGACGAATACGCCGACACGATCCGGATCAGCACGCTCCATATCAAGCCCCGAACGCTTCAGTGCCTCGCCGGCGGCCGCAAGGCCGTAGTGAATGAAGACATCCAGGCGCCGGGCGTCTTTAGCCGGCATGTGGTCGGCGGCATCGAAATCACGCACCTGCCCGGCAAAGCGGGTGGGAAACTGGCTGATGTCGAAATCGATGTCCTGGAAGGGGGCGATACCGCTGTTGCCTGCGGTAATGTTCCGCCAGGCTTCGTCAACGTTAAGCCCCACCGGTGAAACAATACCCAGTCCGGTAACTACCACGCGTCGCTTGGCCAAGGTCTCCTCCCCTGCGCGCCGGCCGCGGGGCCCGTCAGGCCCCTGGCATCAATGCCATGACGGAAAATACTGAACCCCCCGCAGTGGGGGGTCCGCATCGTGTCCGTCGTTAGTCCGTTATCTTGCAACCCGGGATGCATCATCAGGCACCCTCGGGAAAACCTGCCTGTCAGTCCAGGTTGGCCTTGATGTAGTCAATGGCCTGCTGAACGGTCGTGAGCTTCTCGGCTTCTTCATCCGGAATCTCGCACTCGAACTCTTCTTCGAGCGCCATGACAAGTTCCACGGTGTCCAGTGAGTCCGCGCCCAGGTCATCGACAAAAGAGGCGCTGTCAGTCACTTCCTCTTCCTTGACCCCGAGCTGTTCAACGATGATTTTCTTAACCCGTTCCTCGATGCTGCTCATGGTTTTATTTTCCT
>SLRW01000129.1 GCA_007130745.1 Gammaproteobacteria bacterium | reverse complement strand
TGGGCGCCGGCGCGGTCAACCTGGCCAGCCGCAAGGCGCTGCGGCTGTTTTTCGAACGCGCGCTGTTTCATGATCCGCGCGAGGTGCCGCCCTATGTGCGGCATCTGAATGATATGCCAATGCACCGCATGCCACTGTCAGCACAGAATCTGCGCGCGGCACTGCTGGCCTCGGCCTCCATCCCTGGTTACATGCTCGGCGTACCCGATATTATCGGTGCGCCGCCGGGGATTTATCGTGACGGCGGGCTGATTGACTACCACATGGCCCTTCCCTGGGGGGTGGAGGAAGGCATCGTGCTGTTTCCGCATTTCAGTCGCAAGGTGCTGCCCGGCTGGTTCGACAAGCTGGCGCCCTGGCGCCGCGCGCGCGGGCGCGATCTCGATCATGTACTGCTGCTGCGACCCTCCCGGGCCTGGCTGGCCTCACTGCCCGGCGGGCACATTCCCGACCGCCACGACTTCATGCGCTACGCCGGGCGCGACGGGGAACGCGTGGCCGCCTGGCGACGCGGCATCACCGCCGGGCAACAACTGGCGGATGATTTCATGGAAGCCGTGGAATCCGGCCGTATACGCCAGCAGGTAAAACTTTTACGCTAGCGCTAGCGCGTTTTACGTGGTTAAGTTGATGTGTGCGGCGGAGCCGCACAGTCAATTGATCTTGTGTGACAAAGTCACGCGCCACCACGTAATCACTTAAACACGTAATCACGTTTTTTGAGGTCTGTGACTTGTTTTACGGCTGGATCATCCTCGCCACACTCAGTGTGTGTTATTTCCTGATTATCGGGACCACCTTCTACGGTTTCGGGGTGGTGCTGGCGCCAATGACTGCGGATCTGGGTTGGTCGCGAGCCGAGGCCGGCACCGGCTTTTCCTTGCTGGTGCTTACCTCCGGCCTGGGCGGCCCGTTGATTGCCCTGATGATAAGGCGTTTTGGCGCCCGCGTGACCATGAGTACCGGCGCGCTTTTTCTGGCCTCAGGTGCCTGGATTACCGCCACCTCGACAACACTTTTCACCTATTACCTGGGCGCCGGGGTGCTCATGGGCCTGGGCATGGCCATGCAAACCGTGCTGCCCGGCACCCATCTACTCAACCACTGGTTCATGAAACGCCGCTCTCTGGCCATCGGGGTATTTTTTACCGCCGGCGGTATCGGCGCCTTTGTGGCCGCGCCCACCTTTAACGCCATTATCGAGGCCACCGGCTCGTGGCGGCTGATCTGGCTGATTATCGGCGGGGCCGCGCTGCTGGCGGGGCTGCTCTCGGGGCTGTTTATTCGCGAGCGCCCCGAGCTGCTCGGCCAACACGTCGATGGTGCCTCCGCCAGCCCCAACCTGCTTGATGAGTCGAACACTGACAGTGCGACGCCCGGTCCCGCTCGCGTCTACCAGACCACCAGCGACTGGGCGCTGCGCCCGGCACTGGCCACCGGGGCTTTCTGGCTGATTCTGTTTGGCGTCACGCTGTCGGTGCTGGGGCTGCATGTGGTGAACAGCCAGACCGTGCTGCATCTCACCGACATCGGGGTGAGCGCGGCGCTGGCGGCCACCGCACTGGGCGTACAGGGGCTGGTCAGCACCGTGGGGCGGCTGTTTGCCGGGGTGCTGGGCGATCGTATCGAACCGCGGCTGTTACTGGCGGCCGGCCTGACCTGCGAAATGATTGCGCTGGCCGTGCTGGCCACCGCCACCACCACCTGGCAGGTCTATGTGTTCGCGGTATTTTTCGGGACCGGCTGGGGCCTGGCCTATGTGGCCGCGCCTACCCTGATTGCCAATTACTTCGGCCGGCGCAACTACGCTGCCCTGTTCGCCACCATGGGCCTGGCGGTAACCGCCGTGGGCGCGCTGGGGCCGGTGGCCGCCGGCGCTGTTTCTGATCTGACCGGCAGCTATGCCGGCGCCTTCTATGCATACAGCGTCGTGGCCGCGCTGGCGGTGCTGGCCATGCTGCTGGTGCGCCCGCCACGGCCGCAGCAGGCCTGAAACAGGCCGGAGGAGGAGAGTTCCGCAGTGAACACTACCACCCTGCCCCTGTTTTTGCTGCGCACGGTGATGTTCCCGGGCGGCCCCATCCCGCTGCGGGTATTCGAGCCGCGCTATCTGGATCTGGTTTCGGATTGCATGCGCAATGACCACGGCTTTGGTATTTGCCTGGCCATGCCGGGTGACGATACCGATTCACAGAACATGCCCGCCGGCACAGGCACGGAAATGCGCATCAGCGACTTTACCCGCCTGGAGGACGGCCACCTCGGAATTACCGCAGATGGCGTGCGGCGCTTTCGTATCATCAACCAGTGGCAAACCCGGACCGGCCTGTGGATGGCTGAAGTCGAGAGGCTGGCCGCGGAATCACCTGCCCCGGTGCCGACAAACTGCCGAGTGCTGGTACGGCTGCTGGAGGCTCTTTACAGCGAGCTGGGCGAGCCCTGGACCGAGCGGGAGCTGCGCTACGAAGACGCTTCCTGGGTAGGTGGGCGACTGGTGGAAATTCTGCCACTGGAGCCGGAATTCAAGCAGCAGTTGCTGGAGATGCACGACCCCGTGGAACGCCTGCAACGTTTGCTGCCCGTGGTGCGGGAACAACGCAGCGACGAAACGCCGGAAAATGAATGAACCCGGGCCGGCCTGAGATGACGCAGGGGGCTGGACAGGGGACGTCGGTCCGCTATGATGGGCGCTGCGGATAATTAGAGTAATAACTCCACCCCGTGCCCGTGTTGTTATTCATAATCAAAGTATCCTGACCACATTCCGGAAGCCGTCATGAAAAAACCAGCGTTTGTTATTGCCCTCTCCGGCGCCCTGCTTGCCGGCAGCGCACTCGCCAGTGTGCCGCCGGAGCTGCGCGACTCCCTGGCGGGAATTAACGCCGAACGCATTATCGCCGCCCCGGATGCCGAGCCCGGCAACTGGCTGACCCACGGCCGCTCCTACGCCGAGGAACGCCACAGCCCGCTGGACCAGATCAACAGCGACAATGTGCAGCAACTGGGACTGGAATGGATTTATGAAACCGGCACCCGACGCGGCATTCAAGCCACGCCGATTGTAGTCGACGGCGTGATGTACACCACCGGACCCTGGAGCGTGGTGTTTGCCCTGGATGCACGCACCGGTGAGGAACTGTGGCAGTTTGACCCGGAAGTACCCAAAGCCTGGGGCGGCAACGCCTGCTGTGATGTTGTCAATCGCGGCGTGGCCGTGTGGGAGGGCCGGGTCTACTTCGGCACCATCGACGGGCGCCTGATTGCCCTGGACGGCGACACCGGCGAGGTGCATTACGACGTCAATACCATAGACCGCAGCAAGCCCTACACCATTACCCACGCCCCCCGCATCATTGACGGCAAGGTCATTATGGGCAACGGCGGCGCCGAATTCGGTGTGCGTGGCTATGTTTCGGCTTATGACACCGAAACCGGCGAGAAACTCTGGCGCTTCTGGACCGTACCCGGCAATCCGGCCGACGGCTTTGAGGACGAGGCGATGGCCATGGCGGCCGAAACCTGGACCGGCGAATGGTGGCAATATGGCGGCGGCGGCACCGTGTGGGATTCCATGGCCTATGATCCGGAGCTCGACCTGCTGTATATCGGCGTCGGCAACGGCACGCCCTGGAACCGCAACATTCGCAGTCCCGAAGGCGGTGATAACCTGTTTCTGTCCTCCATCGTGGCGCTGCGCCCGGACACCGGCGAGTATGTCTGGCACTACCAGACCACCCCGGCGGAAACCTGGGATTACACCGCCGCCCAGCACATGATCCTGGCTGACATCGAGCTCGACGGCGAACTGCGCCAGGTGATCATGCAGGCGCCCAAGAACGGCTTTTTCTATGTGCTGGATCGCGCCACCGGTGAATTCCTGTCGGCGGAGAACTATGTGCGGGTGAACTGGGCCACCCATGTAGACCAGAAAACCGGCCGGCCGGTGGAAAGCCGCCGCCAGTACGAAGACCGCGCCAAGATGACCCGGCCCTCGCCGCTGGGCGGCCACAACTGGCAGCCCATGAGCTACCACCCCGGCACCGGCCTGGTGTATATCCCGGCCATGGATATCCCCTTCGTGTATACCCAGAAGGAGGAATTTGATTTCACCGAGGGACACTGGAATACCGGCGTGGACATGAACGTGGGCACCGAGCCTCCCATGCGCAACCCCATCCTGGCCCGCAAACTGGCGCAGAAAATCGCCCGTGGCCATCTGATTGCCTGGGATCCGGTGCGCCAGCGTGAAGTCTGGCGCCATGACCACGTCGGCGCCTGGAATGGCGGGGTGCTCTCCACCGCCGGCAATCTGGTGTTCCAGGGTAGCGGCGAAGGGTTTTTCAATGCCTTCGACGCCACCTCCGGCGAACGACTCTGGCGTTATCCCACGCAATCAGGGATTGTAGCCGCGCCGGTCACCTGGGAGCTGGATGGCGTGCAGTACGTGACCGTTAACGTGGGCTGGGGTGGGGCCGGCGCACTGGTCGGTGGCGATGCTGCCAAACTCTCCAACCTGCACACCCGGGGCCGGGTGCTGACCTTCCGGCTGAGCGCTGACGGCACCCTGCCGCCAGCACCGGAGGCGCCGAGCCTGCCCGAGCCACCTGAACTCACGGCCGACCACAACACCGTAGAACGCGGCCGTGCGCTCTATCACGAAAACTGCTCGGTGTGCCATGGCCCCGGTGTAGTCAGCGGCAGCGCGATCCCCGACCTGCGCTACATGGACGCCGAAACCCACCGCGACTGGCCGGGTATTGTGATCGGCGGCGCTTACAAGGGTATGGGCATGATTCCCTTTTCCAGGGTGCTGGACATGGAAGACTCGCAAGCCATCCACGAGTACGTGATCCACCGCGCCAACGAAAGCTACCGGCTTCAGGAAAGCCCGCGCTGGTGGGTGCGGATACAGGAATGGGTCTTCAGCGTGGTGGCCTGGTTCTCGAGCCTGTTCGCCTAGTTAATTGGTCACGCCTGGCGCAGGGTGGCGATCACCGGCGCCGTGTCCGGACGCACCCCGCGCCAGACATAAAAGGACTCGGCGGCCTGTTCTACCAGCATGCCCAGACCATCCAGGGGCTGCGTATCGCCAAGCTCCCGGGCGCGGCGCATGAAGGCCGTATCAGCATCGCCATAAACCATGTCACAGGTGCGGCCACCGGACGTCAGCACATCATCGGGCAAGGCCGGAACCTCGTCGGCCAGCCCCGCTGAGGTGCCATTGATGATCAGCCCGAAGCGCATACCGGCGAGCTCATCAAAACTGCCTGCGGTCACCTGCGCCCGGGCGCCGAACTGCCGGGCCAGCGACAGCGCGCGGGCCACGGTGCGATTGGCGATATGCACCCGCGCCGGTCCGGCCGCCAGCAACGGCCCGAGCACGCCGCGCACCGCTCCCCCGGCGCCCAGAACCAGAACCTCGCAACCGGCCAGTTCAATTCCCTGGTTGATAGTCAGATCCCGCAACAACCCTGCACCATCGGTGTTATCCCCCCGGATAGTGCCGTCGGGGTCAAAGCTCAGGGTATTGACCGCTCCGGCCAGTTCCGCCCGTTCACTGCGCTGAGCAGCCAGCTCGAAGGCCTGCCTCTTGAAGGGCACAGTGACATTAGCGCCGCAGCCGCCGGCGCGCATGAATTCATGCACAGCCTGCTCGAAGCCATCCAGCGGCGCCAGGCTAAGGTCATAATGAATGCGCTCGCCGGTCTGTTCGGCAAACAGGGTATGAATACGCGGGGACTTGCTGTGCTCAACGGGATTGCCGAACACTGTGTAGCGATCAACAGTTGCGCCTTCGGACATGGGCGAGCAACTCCATGAAGTGCATGCGGATAACGGATCAACGCGTCCCGGCTAGCTGCCGAAAATGGCGCGCAGGGTAAAGAAGAATATCACGGACAGGGCCGCGCCCACCGGCAGGGTGATGATCCATGACATGAAGATGCCGCCCACCACATTGATATTGATGGCGCCGATGCCCCGGGCAAAGCCCACGCCCAGGACTGCGCCGACCAGGGTGTGCGTGGTGGAAATCGGCAGACCCAGCGAGGAGGCCACCACCACCGTGCCGGCCGCCGCCAGACCGGCGGCAAAGCCCCGGCTGGGGGTGAGCTGGGTAATATTCTTGCCTACCGTGGCCATCACCCGCTTGCCCAGGGTGGCCAGGCCAATTACGATGCCTGCGCCGCCCAGCACCAGCACCCACAAAGGCACAGGCGAGACATCATCCACCGTGCCGGTGGTGGCGGCACTCATCACCGCAGCCACCGGACCCACAGCATTGGCGACGTCATTGGAGCCATGGGCAAACGCCATGGCGCAGGCCACCATCACCATCATCACGGCGAACATCCGCTCCACGGTAATGAATTGCAGGCGCCGGTCGGCGTCATCGTTCATGGGCACCCGGCGTA
>SLRW01000067.1 GCA_007130745.1 Gammaproteobacteria bacterium | reverse complement strand
TCATCCACCACCACCAGCTCAAAATCCGTGAAGGTTTGCGCCAACACGCTCTCAACCGCCCGACACAGCAGTTCTGGTCGACGGTAGGTGGCAATAATCACTGTGCAGCGAATGCTCATTATCGGTTCCGAAACCCCGGACGCCCAACGGGAGTCAACAAAGACGCGACTCTACACGGCGCTTCCAGCGCTATCCAATGCGGAGAAAACATTCATCGCCGCGCCAGCCAGGGCGGCAGATGGATCGCCGCCGGCAGGCAAGCCAGCGGGCCGCAACGCATCAGCCTGGACCTGTCATGCGCCCCGGTCATCACGCCCACACCCCCCACCGAAGCGGCACGAGCCATGGCCAGATCGTGCGCGGAATCCCCCACCATCAGGGCCAGCCCGGCATCCACGCGGGTCTCGGCCAGAATTTCCTCCAGCATGGCCGGGTGCGGTTTGGCCAGACGGCCGTCAGCACAACGCAGCGTTTCAAAATAGCCCCCCAGCCCGGTCTGGGCAAAAGCGCGCTGCAAGCCCTCGGGGCTCTTGCCGGTGGCCACCGCCAGCCGCAAACCGGACGTGCGCAGCCGCTCCAGCAACTCGCCCACGCCCTCGAAGGGCGCCACGGCAGAATCGTCCGCCGCAAAATAGCGCTCACGGTAGGCACGGATCATCACCGCCAGCGCCTCGGGGTCGTGCTCACCCGGAAACAACCCCGACAGCGCATCATCCAGCCCCAGGCCGATCACGTCCCGGGCCGTACTGTCATCGGGCACGGGCAGACCGGCATCGCGGGCCGCACCCTGCATACAAGCCACAATATGCGACACCGAATCCACCAGCGTGCCGTCCCAGTCAAATACAATCAGTTTCGCTTCCGACATTATTCACCCGACTCCAGCGCATCCAGCACGCCTCTCAAGTCATCATCCAGCGGTGCCTCAAAAGTCATCGATTCACCCGCCGGATCAGCCAGCGTGATGCGATGCGCGTGCAGAAACATTCGCCGCAAGCCCAGCGCTTTCAGCCGGCGATTAAAACCGGGCTCACCGTAGCGGTCATCCCCGGCCACGGGATGACCAGCGTGGGCCGCGTGCACCCGGATCTGGTGCATGCGGCCAGTGACAATCGTCACCTCCACCAGGCTGGCACCGGGCAGGCTTTGCAACAATTCGAAGCGTGTCAGCGCCTCGCGCCCCGCTTCGTCCACGCCCATATCACGTGCCTGGCCGGGGCCGGCCTGTTCACGTGCCAGCGGCGCGTCTACCTCGCGCATATCATGAGGCCACTGCCTGGCTACCAGCGCCAGGTAACGCTTGTCGACTTCGCGCCGACGCAACAGAGCATTAAAATGCGTCAGCGCCTGGCGGTGACGCGCCAGCAACAAACAGCCGCTGGTGGCCCGATCCAGGCGATGAACCAGCTCCAGGTCGCGCCACTGCGGGCGCATGCTGCGCAGGGTTTCGATCACCCCGGCGCTGATGCCGGTCCCGCCATGCACGGCCGCCCCTGCGGGTTTATTGAGCACCAGCAAGGAGTCATCCTCGTGGACAATACGCGTGGCCAGCACCTTCGCCAGCGCGCCATCAGCCGCCGGCGAAGGGGCACTGACCCGCACCGGGGGAACGCGCACGGTATCACCACTGCACAAACGGTAATCCGGCTTCACCCGGCCCCGGTTCACCCGTACCTCGCCCTTGCGCACAATGCGATAAACCAGGCTCCGCGGCACGTTGCGCAGACGCTGCATGAGAAAGTTGTCCAGCCGCTGTCCGGCCCGCTCGGGACCAACCTCGACATATTCCACTTTAGCTGCGCGTTCGTTCACTGCCATGCCTTCGCCTTGCCGGCAAAAGCGCCATTCTACAACAGCCTGGCTCTGGCAATTGAAGCCGGTGCCGGGGACTGATATATTCGGACCGTCAGGGTGTTCTCGCCGGAAGCTGAAGTTCATCCTGAGCAAAACGGGCAGCAAGCATGGCCCGCACGAAGGTTTTACCGGAGGCTGAATGCATGCGCTCAGCCTCGCGAACAGGCGGTCTGCGACAGGCATCACAGCCGGCAGCAGCGCTTCCGTCAACACGGAGTCCGCGGCCCCGAGGGGCCAGGCGTCAGATTCGCGCAATGCGCATTGCCGACAGTCTCCGGACGGCAAACGCCGCTCGTCCCGGGTGGGATTAGAGCGGAGCAATTTGAAATGACAGCGCTCCCGCGTTCCGCGTTTGAGCTCGCGTCATTGTCCGCTGCACACCAGGAGGCCGCACCGGCCGGCTCCCGTGCATCGACATACAGCCAGCAAGACCTGGACAACAGGCCTTGCCACGCCCGGCGCGATACCAGGGCGGATCCGCGGCGGTAGAGCGCCAACCGGATCTGACAATATGAAAAGAATGCTGATTAACGCAACTCAGCCTGAAGAGTTGCGTGTTGCACTTGTGGACGGACAACGTCTGTATGACCTCGACATCGAGGTTCCTTCACGCGAACAGAAAAAGGCCAATATCTACAAGGGCCGCATCACTCGCGTTGAACCCAGCCTGGACGCCGCCTTTATAGACTATGGCGCCGAACGCCACGGCTTCCTGCCTATCAAGGAAGTCGCGCGCGCGCTTTTCAGGGACGGCACCGAAAGCGATGACAGCGGCCGCGTCAGCATCCAGGAGGCGCTCAAGGAAGGCCAGGAGATCGTCGTCCAGGTCGAGAAAGAAGAGCGCGGCAACAAGGGCGCGGCCCTGACCACCTTTATCAGCCTCGCCGGGCGTTTCCTGGTATTGATGCCGAACAACCCCCGCGCCGGTGGTGTATCGCGGCGCATCGAAGGCGAGGATCGCGACGAGATCAAGGAAGCCCTGCGCAATCTTGACATCCCCGAAGGCATGGGGCTGATCGTGCGCACCGCCGGTGTGGGCCGCAATATCGAGGAACTCAAGTGGGATCTCGAATACCTGCTGCACCTGTGGGAGGCTATTGAGAGCGCCGCCTCCGAACGCAAGGCTCCCTTCCTGATCTACCAGGAAAGCAACGTCATTATCCGTGCCCTGCGCGATCACCTGCGCAACGACATCAACGAGATCCTGATTGACGACGCCGGTGTCCACGAGCAGGCACGCGAATTCATGGCCCAGGTCATGCCGCACAACATGCAGCGGCTGAAACTGTACGAAGACACCACACCCCTGTTTACGCGCTACCAGATCGAAAGCCAGATCGAAACGGCCTTCAATCGCGAGGTGCGTCTACCCTCCGGCGGGGCTGTAATCATTGATCACACCGAGGCGCTAACCTCGGTGGATATCAACTCCTCGCGCGCCACCAAGGGCGCAGACATCGAACAAACCGCGCTGCAGACCAACCTGGAAGCCGCCGATGAAGTGGCTCGCCAGCTGCGCCTGCGTGATCTGGGCGGCCTGCTGGTCATCGACTTCATCGACATGACGCCCATGCGCAACCGCAAGGAGGTTGAAGACCGCCTGCGTGATGCACTCAAGGCCGACCGTGCACGCGTGCAGGTGGGGCGCATCTCGCGCTTCGGCCTGCTGGAGATGTCACGCCAGCGGCTGCGCCCCTCACTGGGCGAATACAGCCAGATCGTCTGCCCGCGCTGTAACGGCCAGGGCACGATCCGCAGCGTGGAATCCCTGTCGCTGTCGATCCTGCGCCTGATCGAGGAAGAGGCCATGAAAGAACGTACCAGCCGGGTCGTGGCCCAGGTACCGGTGCCGGTGGCGAGCTTCCTGTTGAACGAAAAGCGCGACATGATCAGCGCCATTGAGCAGCGCTGCACGGTAGGCGTGTTGCTGGTGCCAAACCCGCACCTGGAGACCCCGCACTACCTTATCCAGCGCCTGCGCGACGACGAGATCGACAACGACACATCCTCCATCCGCGCCAGCTATACCCTGGCCGAGCGTGACCTGATCCCCGATGACCCCATGTTGCAGGGACCGGTGCATGCCGAGGAAGCAGAAAAACCGGCCGTGGAAAGCATTCGCCCCGCCACCCCGGCGCCGCAGCCGGGCAGCGACAAGCCCGCGCCTGCCGTCAACCAAGGCCCCGGACTATTGGTGCGGCTGTGGCGCGCACTGTTCGGCAGCGGCGAAAGTCCGCAAAAGAAACGGGCTGAACCCTCTTCTTCACGTGGCAGCAGTGATCGCAACGGCAACCAGCGCGGTCGGGATAACCGTGGCGGCCAGCGTGACAACAACCGCGGGCGCAGTCGTGGCGGCCGTAACCGGGGCGGCCGCAACCAGCGCAGTGGTGGTGATGGCGATCAGCCCCGTGCAGCCGAAAAAAATCGTAACGACGGCAACAGCGACACCACCAAACAACAGGACAAGCCGAAGGACAACAGCCAGGCGCAGAGCAAGGGCCCGGCGCAAGATGGCGACCAGAACAACCAGCAGCGCGGCCCTGATGGCAGCGGTGGTGGTCGCAGCCGGCGCGGTCGCCGCGGCGGCCGGCGGCGGCGCCGGGGTGGCAACCGCGAGGGCGACAGCAATGCCCCTCAAAATCAGAATAACCAGCAAGGCACGACCGACAACACCGTGCAGTCTGCAGGCCAGCAGGAGCAACAAAACCGGGACAAGCCCTCACCCGCCGCCGGCACTGAAGCCCCCTCGCCTGCGCGCGATCAACAGTCTGCTGGTGACAAGCAGCCGCCACCCCCTCGTGATACCGGCAGCAAGCCGGAACAACCCGGTGGCGCACAACCGTCGACCCCTGAAACACAGGGCAAGCCACCGCAATCTGACGCCCCTGTACCGACCGCCGAACCGGCAGCAAAACAGGAAAAAGCGCCTGAGCCCAAACCTGAGTCCAAACCTGAGCCGGCGCCTGCCGCTGCCAAACCGGAGCCTGCAAAGGTAGAAACTTCGGCAGAGAAGAAACAGGACAAGCAGGACACCGGAAACACCGACTCCGGGACACCAAAGCCGGAACAGCCCGCCGGCGAGAGCAGCGACAAGGAATAAATTCAGGTTTTGGGTCCAGGGTCTTAAGACGTCTCAAGACGTCTTAAGACCCGAAACCTGAAACGCCGCCTTGCGCGCCTCAAGCGCGCAACTCAGAGCGCAGCGCTTCGACCAGCCCTTCGCTGGCTTCCTCGATCATGTCGAATACGCGCAGAAAGCCGGTATCGCCGCCATAGTAGGGGTCGGGTACCGAACGCGCCACCGGCGCCTCGGCAAAGTCCATCAGCAGGCCCAGATGACCGCTGAACTGCGGTGGTTGCAGCAACTGCAACTCGTCAAGATTGTGCTCATCCAGCGCCAGAATGTATGCAAAGCGGCTGAAATCCGCCACCTCCACTCGTCGCGCTCGCAAGCCGGACAGGTCAATACCCCGCTCACGCGCTACCGCCGTGGCCCGCTGATCGGGGGGATGGCCAATGTGATAGCCATGGGTGCCTGCGGAATCCACCTCAACCCGGCCACTGAGATCATGCCGTGCCAGGGTGGCGCGGAAAATACCTTCTGCCGTGGGAGAGCGGCAGATATTGCCCATACATACAAACAACACAGACGACATGGCACTTACCTCAATCTTCCGTCGCCAATGCGGCCTCGGCCCGGGCAATGTCTTCCTCGGTATCCACCCCGGGACCGGGCAGTTCCAGCGCATCACCCACATGGATCTTCATGCCGTGCCAAAGAGCCCGCAACTGCTCCAGTGATTCCTGGCGCTCTGGCTCAGCCACCGGCAGCGCGGTAAATTCCAGTAACGCATCCACACGATAGGCATACAGCCCCATGTGGCGTAGCCAGATGCCCGCCGGCATCCCCGCATCCACGGAAAACCCGCCGTCGCGGTAATAAGGCACCGGCGCACGACTGAAATACAGCGCGTGCTCATTACAATCGCGCACCACCTTGACGACGTTGGTATCCAGGATTTCCTCGGCGGTGCCGACATTGGTACACAGCGTGGCAATGCGGGCTTCTTTCTGCTGGTCGAGGTTGGCCGCCACGCGCTTGATGTTGCTGGCGGGCATGACCGGCTCATCGCCCTGCAGGTTCACCACAATGTTGTCGCTTTGCCAGCCCCGTTCGCGCGCCACCTCGGCGATACGATCACTGCCGGACTGATGCCCCGGATCGGTCATGCACACATCACAGCCAAAGCCGCTCACGGTTTCCGCAACCACGTCATGGTCCGTGGCCACCACCACTTCGTCAGCACCGCTTTCTATCGCCCGCTGGCACACATGCCAGATCATCGGCTTGCCCGCGATCAGGCGCAGCGGCTTACCCGGCAGGCGCGAGGCGCCGTGACGCGCCGGTATCACAACCCTGAACTTCATTATTATTACTCCGTTTCTTCCACGGACAGCTGACGAGCCTCGTCTTCCAGCATCACCGGAATACCGTCGCGAACCGGATAGGCCAGTCTGCAGGCACGGCAAATCAGCTCATCCGCACCGCGATCATATTCAAGCCGCCCCTTGCATATGGGACAGACGAGAATATCCAGCAGTTTCTTGTTCATGGCGCTTTCTCCGGAGTTGCAGACCACCGCCC
>SLRW01000155.1 GCA_007130745.1 Gammaproteobacteria bacterium | reverse complement strand
TCCTGGCCCGCTTTGTGCGTGATCAGCGCTGGGCGCATCTGGATATCGCCGGCAGTGCCTGGCACTCCGGCGCCAACAAGGGCGCCACCGGGCGCCCGGTGGGCCTGCTCACCACCTGGCTAATAGCGCAGGCGAACAGGCAGCGGAACCGCCGATGACACGAGTGGGCTTTTATCTCAGCAAGGCGCACGAGGATACCGCCCGCATGGCGCTGGCCTGCCGGATTACGGAAAAAGCCTGGCGCAGCGGGCACAAGGTCTATATCCACACAGCCTCGGCTAAACAGGCTGCGCAGTGCGATCGAATGTTGTGGACTTTTCGCGACGCCAGCTTCATCCCGCACACCCTGGCGACCGAAGATGACGGAGTCAGCCCGGTGCTGATCGGGCACGACCCGGAACCGGAACTACGATTGCATGACGTGATCATTAACCTCAGTGATGAAGTACCGGTGTTTTTTGGCGCCTTTGAGCGCCTGGCTGAGCCGGTGGCCGGCGACGACACGCAACGCCAACAGGCGCGCGAACGCTACCGCTTTTACCGTGACCGGGGCTACGCTCTGAAAACCCACGAACTTGATACCTGACGCTGGAAACCCGTCAATGGAAAAGACCTACAACCCCCACGCCATTGAACAAAAGTGGTATGAGCGCTGGGAAGCACGTGGCGACTTTTCGCCGCGTGAGCCCGCCGCTGGCCGTGGCAGCTTCTGCATCATGATTCCGCCGCCCAATGTCACCGGGCACCTGCACATGGGCCACGCCTTCCAGGACACCCTGATGGACGCGCTCACCCGCCTGCATCGCCTGCGCGGTGAGCGCACCCTGTGGCAGCCCGGCACCGATCACGCCGGCATCGCCACCCAGATGGTAGTGGAGCGCCAGCTCGCTGCCGAAGGCAGCAGTCGCCATGATCTGGGTCGCGAGCAGTTCACCCAACGCGTGTGGCAATGGAAAGCCGAATCCGGCGGCCATATCACCCGTCAGTTGCGACGTCTCGGCGCCTCACCTGACTGGTCGCGCGAGCGTTTCACTATGGACGAGGGGCTGTCGCAGGCGGTTACCGAGGTCTTCGTGCGGCTACATGAACAAGACCTGATCTACCGCGGCCAGCGCCTGGTGAACTGGGATCCTGTCTTGCACACCGCCATCTCCGACCTGGAAGTGGTCGCCGAGGAGGAAGACGGCCATCTGTGGCACTTCCGTTATCCGCTGGCGGACACTAACGGCAAGGCCACGGACGAGCACCTGGTGGTAGCGACCACACGACCGGAAACCATGCTGGGCGATACCGCCGTTGCGGTGAATCCGGAAGACGAGCGTTACCGCCATCTGATTGGCCGCCAGGTGTTGCTGCCGCTGGCGCAGCGCCTGATCCCGGTGATTGCGGACGACTACGTGGATCCCGAATTCGGCAGCGGCTGCGTCAAGATCACCCCGGCGCATGACTTCAATGATTGCGCCGTGGGCAAGCGCCATGACCTGCCCCTGATCAACGTCCTCAACGCCGACGCCAGCCTCAATGACAATGTACCTCCAGGCTGGCAGGGGTTGGACCGCTACGAAGCACGCCAGCGAGTGGTGAGCGAACTGGACGCCCTGGGCCTGCTTGAGCGTACCGATGAACACAAGCTGATGGTGCCTCGCGGCGATCGCAGCGGCGCGGTGATCGAACCCTGGCTCACCGACCAGTGGTTTGTGCGCGCCGAACCCCTGGCGCGCCCCGCCATCGAAGCCGTGGAAAAAGGCCATATCCGCTTTGTGCCGGAAAACTGGTCACGCACCTATTTCGAGTGGATGCGCAACATCGAGGACTGGTGCATCTCCCGCCAGATCTGGTGGGGCCATCGCATCCCGGCCTGGTATGACGATAACGGCAACATCTACGTCGGTCGCAATGAGACCGAGGTGCGCGAGCGGCACAAACTGGATGCCAGCACGGCGCTGACGCAGGATGAAGACGTTCTGGATACCTGGTTCTCCTCCGCCCTGTGGCCTTTCTCTACCCTGGGCTGGCCGGAGGACACCCGTGATCTGCGTGATTTCTATCCCACCTCGGTGCTGGTCACCGGCTTTGACATCATTTTCTTCTGGGTTGCCCGCATGATCATGATGGGGCTCAAATTCACCGGCGAGGTGCCCTTCCGCGACGTCTATATCCATGGCCTGGTGCGGGACGCAGAAGGCCAGAAAATGTCCAAATCCAAGGGCAATGTACTTGACCCCATCGACCTGATTGACGGCATTGATCTCGAATCGCTGGTCGCCAAGCGCACCCGGGGGCTGATGCAGCCACAAATGGCCCGACGTATAGAGAAGATCACACGCAAGCATTTCCCCGAGGGTATCACCGCCTATGGCACCGATGCCCTGCGTTTCACCTTCGCCGCCATGGCCTCTACGGGGCGTGACATCCGCTTCGACCTGGGCCGGGTCGAAGGCTATCGTAATTTCTGCAACAAACTGTGGAATGCCAGCCGTTACGTGCTCATGAATACCGAGGGCGAGGATACCGGCATTGATGACGGCAACATGCAGCCGGGCGTGGCTGATCGCTGGATACTCACTCGACTGGGTGCGCTCATTCGCCGGGTGGATGAGCATTTCGACAACTATCGTTTCGATCTGGCCGCCCAGGCGCTGTATGAATTCAGTTGGGACGAGTACTGCGACTGGTATCTGGAGCTGTCCAAGCCAGTGTTGCAGGGGGAGTTCGCCACCGACGCCGAGCGCCGTGCGGCCCGTCATACCCTGGTCACGGTGCTGGAGACCCTGTTGCGCCTGCTCCACCCGCTGATGCCTTTTATCACCGAGGAATTGTGGCAACGCGTCGCGCCCCTTGCCGGATGCACAGGCGAGACCATCAGCCTGCAAAGCTGGCCGGACGCCGACGATTTCCCTGCTGACGATGAGGCGGCGAAAGAAGCCGACTGGCTGATGAACTTCATCCTCGGTTTGCGCCGTATCCGCGGCGAAATGGATATCGCCCCCACCCGTCCCCTACCGGTAATGCTGGAAAACGCCGGCGAAGTCGATCACCAGCGGCTTGAGGCGCACCGGCTGGTGCTGGATGCCCTGGGTCGAATCGAATCCATCACCTTGCTGGAACCCGATGAGCAAGCACCACAGTCAGCCACCGCATTGCTTGGCAGCATGCGCATCCTGGTGCCCATGGCCGGGCTCATCGACACGGCGGCGGAGATGCAGCGCCTGGAAAAACAGATTGCGAAGCTGGAAAAAGAATTGCAGCGCTGTGATGCCAAACTGGCCAATGACAACTTCACCAGCAAGGCACCGCCGGAAGTGGTGGATAAAGAGAAAAATCGCGCTGCCGAAATGCGCGAGGCGCTGCAACAACTGCAAACCCAGCAGCAACGCATCAGCGCGCTGGGCTGATTGAATCAGCCCTTATCCTGTCTACGCAGGCGCGTTTGATGGGCCCGACTGAGGCTGACGAAACGAGTCGTCGGCCCGGCATCCTCGAACACCGGATCGCCCTGCTCGTCTTCGCTGACAATGCGCTCCCCTTCCTGGTAAGGAAAAAACTGCTCCAGATCATCCAGCGCTGCCGAAAGCAATTCGGTAATCAGCTGTTCTCGCGAACGCAGCGGATACATCTCGGCCAGCGCTTCAATCCGGGCAGCATCATGCTCGGGCAACCGCACCCTGTATTCCTGCCGCGTTAGCGGCGCAGCTGCCTGTGTCTCCCATTGACGGTACAGATCGCGTACGGACATCTCACTACTCCTCGTCCATTGCGCTCCACTACCCCTCATCATGGGGATTGCTACAGATAATTCAAACCCTGTTTTACCAAGCTTAAGCTTTAGGCTTCAGGTCTTAGGTTTTAAGACGTCTTAAGACCTGAATTCTGAAACGCTCCCGGATACGGGAGCAGTTCAGTTCACTCCGGCGCTGTGCAGCACCAGGCGCACCACACCCCACAACAACAACACCAGCACCACGGTTACGCCCAGCCCCACCAGAATGTAGTGAATGGGCCGGCCGTGAGTAAAGTCGCGAGCGCGATTGCGTTCGCTCTGCACACCGAAAAACGCCGCCAGCACGCTGCCAAGTACTTGCCAGAATCCCGGCGTGCGGTCCTGCTGCTGATCACGCTGGTCGTTCATGTGCCACCTTCTGTATTGCCGGGCTGCCGCCAGTGGCATACCAACTGCTATGATTCAGGGCAGCATTTTATCATGCGCCCGGAACCGGGCCGCCCATGGCAAACCGCGACACGGATACCATTACCCCATGAGCAAGGCCATCAACAACGCCATCGAACAAACCGGCGAGATTATTCTCGGCAAAAACACGGCCATTCGTCAGGCTATCAGCTGCCTGCTGGCCGGCGGCCATCTGCTGATCGAGGATATTCCCGGGGTTGGAAAAACCACACTGGCCCAGGCTCTGGCCAGGACTATGGGACTGGATTACCAGCGCATCCAGTTCACCAGTGACCTGTTACCCGGCGATATCATCGGCACCTCGGTCTATGACCGCAGCGAGGGCAGCTTCCGATTTCACCCCGGCCCGATTTTCTCGCAAATGGTGCTGGCCGACGAGGTTAACCGTGCCACACCCAAGACCCAAAGCGCCCTGCTTGAAGCCATGGAAGAACAACAAGTCACTATTGATGGCGAAACCCGCGCGCTGCCGGAACCGTTTTTCGTGATCGCCACCCAGAACCCGGTGCATCAGCTGGGCACTTTCCCGCTGCCCGAGTCCCAACTCGACCGCTTTTTGATGCGTATCAGTCTGGGCTACCCGGACGCCGCCGCCGAACGTGATCTGCTTCGAGGTGAAGACCGCCGTGAACTGCTGCGGCGGCTGAACCAGGCTGTCGATACGGCCGAACTGGTCAATTTGCGCGAGCAGGCGCGGCAAGTTCGCGTTTCCGACGCCCTGGTGGAATACGTCCAGGCCATTCTCCGACATACCCGTGAATGCGGGCATTATCGCCTGGGGTTATCGCCCCGCGCCGGTCTGGCGCTGCTGCGTGCGGCACGCGCCTGGGCACTGGTCGACGGCCGCAATGCCGTATTGCCCGAAGACGTACAGGCGATCCTGCAGCCGGTTGTGGGCCACCGTCTGCAGGCGTTGAGTCCGGAGCAGGATAATGGCGCAGCGCAAGCGTCCGTGCCGGAATTAATCGAGGCTGTCCCCGTTCCCTGACATGCGACTGCGCGCCTGGGCCAATTCGCAATACCGTGACTGGATGCGCCGGCGCAACCCTGCCGTGCGCGGCACGCTCAGCCTCAACGGTCGGCGTATCTATATCCTGCCCAGCGGCGCCGGGCTGGTCTTTGCCCTGATGATCTTTATCATTCTGCTCAGCGCCATGAACTACAGCAACAGCATGGCCTTTGGAGTCGGCTTTTTGCTCGGCGCCATGGGCCTGGTCGCCATGCACCATACCCATCGTAATCTATTGGGCCTGAAGGTCAGCGGCCTGGGTGCCGAGCCGGTATTCGTCGGCGACACCCTGCGCTTTCGCGTACGCCTTGAAAACCCGGGCAGAAGACCGCGTCATGGCCTGGAGCTGGACACCAGCGAGGGCACCCGAGACCGCTGCGACCTCCCCCCCGGCGCCAGTGCAGTTGTTTTCCTGCCCTGCCCTGCCCTCCGAAGGGGACCATTCCGTGCGCCACGGTTTCATCTCGCCTGCCGCTACCCGCTGGGGCTGTTCCGGGCCTGGAGCCCGATCAAACTGGAGATGACTGCGCTGGTTTATCCGCAACCGTCCACGGCCGCGCCGGCTATTCCCGCCACCCATGGCGACCAGGGCCACCAGGCCTCGGAGCACAGCGGCGGCCAGGAGGATTTTCACGGGCTGCGGGATTATCGCCAGGGAGACCCCTGGCGACATATTTCATGGCAGGCGCTGGCGCGGGAGCAAGGGCTGACCACCAAGCTGTTCGCCGAACCCCTGGACGAGCGGCGCTGGCTGGACTGGGAAAGCCTCGCGCCCCGACCCGTTGAAACCCGCTTGTCCGTTCTCTGTCGCTGGGTTCTGGACTGCGATTCCCGCCACCTGGTTTACGGTCTGCGTCTGCCGGACAAGACTATTGAACCCGCCTCGGGGGCGGCCCACCGTGAGCGCTGCCTGCAGGCTCTGGCGCTGTTCCCGCGGGAGGATAGCTGATGGCCACCAGCAGCATGCTCCACTACCACAAGATCGATCAGGTGATGATTGCCCTGGCGCTGGTGATCCTGCCCCAGGTCCAGCACCTGCCGATATGGATTACCGCACTGGTGGTCCTCTGCGGCTGCTGGCGTACGGTAGCCCTGCGGCGCGGCTGGCGCAATCCCCGCCGCTGGGCATTGGCTCTCGTGGCCATCGTCTGCGGCGCAGGCATTTTCCTGACCTACGGCCAGCTCAACAGCCAGGAAGCCGGCACCGCCCTGCTGGTGACCATGGTTGCGCTCAAGCTGATGGAACTGCGCGGGCGGCGCGACGCCTTGCTGCTGGTCTTTCTGGGCTATTTCCTGGTGGTAACCAACTTCCTCCACAGCCAGGAACTGCCCATGGTGCTATGGCTGACGCCTGCCACCGTATGGCTGACCATGGTG
>SLRW01000079.1 GCA_007130745.1 Gammaproteobacteria bacterium | reverse complement strand
CGGGTGAATACGGCCGGATGTCTGGGTCGTTGTGATGAGGGGCCCGTGCTTGTGATTTATCCGGAGGCGGTCTGGTATACCTACCATTCGACGGACGACGTGGATGAAATCCTTGATCGGCATGTGCTGCGTGGAGAAATCGTCGAGCGGTTGCGTCTGCCCGAACCGCCGGTGGTACGCGACGGATTAATCAGCATTCCCCAGGATGGCGTTGATAAAAGCACCGCAGGCTAGTATGATTGCGCGCCTTTACAGCTAACTGCCCGTTCGTTCCGGAGCGATCTTCGATGAAGACCTTTGCCGCCAACAATCAGAATGTCACCCGCGACTGGTTCGTGGTTGACGCCACCGGCAAGCCGCTGGGCCGACTGGCGAGCGAAATTGCCCGGCGCCTGCGTGGCAAGCACAAGCCTGAGTACACGCCGCATGTGGATACGGGTGATTACATTGTCGTGATCAACGCCGACAAGGTACATGTCACCGGTAACAAAATGCAGGACAAGATGTACTACAGTCACAGCGGTTATATTGGCAACATGAAGTCGATTTCGCTGGAAAAGCTGATGGCCAAACACCCTGAGCGCGCTATTAACAACGCCGTCAAAGGTATGATGCCGCGCACTTCGCTGGGGCGTGCCATGCTCAAGAAACTCAAAGTGTACGCCGGCAACGAACATCAGCACGAAGCCCAGCAGCCACGGGCACTGGAAATCTGAGCGCCTTAACGCCAGGCGATTAACGGGAACCAAAGATCATGGCAGACAATTTCAATTACGGTACCGGTCGACGCAAGCGCTCAACGGCGCGTGTTTTCCTGCGCCCCGGCAAGGGCCGTATTATGGTCAACGATCGTCCGCTGGATGAGTTCTTCGGCCGCGAGACCGCGCGCATGGTGGTGCGCCAGCCGCTGGAGAACGTCGATATGCTGGATCGTTTCGATGTCTATGCGACGGTTTCTGGTGGCGGTGGTACCGGCCAGGCCGGCGCCATGCGCCATGGCATTACCCGGGCGCTGATCCAGTATGACGAAAGTCTCAGAGAACAGCTGCGCCGCGCCGGGTACGTCACCCGCGATGCCCGTCAGGTGGAGCGCAAGAAAGTCGGCCTGCGCAAAGCCCGTCGCGCACCCCAGTTCTCCAAGCGTTAATTGGGCCTGGCTGATCTGCCAGGTCACCTCGTGGCTGAGATTCTGGTGCTGCAAGACTCCCCTGGGCAGTAACCGGCAGCAATCAGAATAATCAGATTTTAATTGGGGGATCGTCTAGTGGTAGGACTGCGGACTCTGACTCCGCCAACCTAGGTTCGAATCCTAGTCCCCCAGCCAATAAAAAGCCCCCGCGCCCAGCGGGGGTTTTTTATTGGCTGGGCGGGTTTTATGAGAACCTCACTTTCTGATGCCCCGGTCTTATCTGTGACCATCGGTTTATCGGGTAGTTGGCAATGGCACGGTGTTCCGCCGGTTCGACCAATTTGTCAGGAACAAATTGGCGCGACCGAAGGGAGCCCGAAGGGCAAGGCGCAGGGATGCGCCGCAGCAATCCTGGTCCCCCAGCCAATAAAAAGCCCCCGCGCCCAGCGGGGGTTTTTAGTCAGCCCCTCCCCGAGCGCCCCAGTCGTTTCAGCAGTAATTGCGCCCATGGGGGCAGAGGATCAATTGCCGCCTGCAGATGACCGTCATGTACATGGGCTACGGACAGATGGCCACGCCCCGGCGGATTGTTGTCAAACAGGATAGCGCGCTGCACCAGTGGCAGGGCGTCGGCGAGATGACGCAGCAAGCGCCGGTGCCGGGCGCGGATGCGGTCTTCCGGTACGGTGTGGCCGCCACCGTCCATGCGATACAGCACGCGTTCCACGGCCACATCTGCGTCTACGTAAACCACCAGCAGCCATATCTCGTAGTCCCGTGCCCGGGCGGTTTTTATCAGATCGAGTTTGGATGGGTGGGAGAATACAGTTTCGGTAATAAAAGATCGGCCCTCGGATATCAGCACATCGCGCAAATTGGCGGCGATACGGGCGGCCTCGTAGGCGTTTTGCTGTTCTTTGTCGGGCCAGCGGACGGCAGCGATGCGATCGGCATTAATGAACGGCAAGCCGGGAAACCAGCGGGCCAGTTGGGTTTCATACAGTGAGGTTTTGCCCGCGCCGTTGGGGCCGGCAAGCAGAATCAATCGTGGCCTGGGTCGTTCCTGGGCCAAGCGTGTCGGCTTTAGTCGGCGCCGCGGCGCAGCAGATTGCCGTGTGCATCACGACCGGTCAGGGAGCGCCCTTCACTGAATAATCGTTGTGCAAGTTCGGGGTTGTCGCGCATTGACGCCAGCGCATTGAAGGCGGCGTCATAGCGTTGTGGAGAAGGTTCGGGGGCTTCGGTGGTCAAATTCTGCGCAGTTTGCAGTAATTCACGCAGCATCTGCGCGGAAATTTCATTGCTGCTTTCTACCGCCAGCCCGAGGCGGGCCAGGTATTCCAGTTGCGAGGCAACACTACGCCGCATGATACGGCCATCCTGTTCCAGGCGCGTATACAGTTCATCCGAAACACGTACTGAATGTGGCATCGTGTTCTCTCCATGTGGCATTTTGCATCATTTTACCACGCATTTATGCGTAAGCAATAATCGTGTTTCGCTCAAAGCTGCCAAGTCGCCTAAAAAGCAATTAACATGAAGACCATGAAGAAAAAAGAGATTCAAGTGTTTTTAAAAATAAATTCAATTAGTTATATTTATTTCCCTTCATGTTCTTCATGGTTGGCTTTTTTGTTTTGAATTTTTCAGATCTTTTTAACCCCGTCCTTGCCGGCAATCAACAGCACATCCGCGCCGCGCATGGCGAACAGCCCCACCGTGACCACGCCGGGGATATTGTTGATGGTCTGTTCCAGTTTGGCTGGTTCGGTGATCTTGAGATTGTGTACATCAATGATTTCGTTGCCGTTGTCGGTGACGACGCCCTCTCGCCAGGCGGGCTGCCCTCCAAGGCCAACCATTTTGCGGGAAACAAAGCTGCGCGCCATGGGGATCACTTCCACCGGTAGCGGGAAGGCGCCGAGTGTGCCGACCAGTTTGGATTCGTCGGCTATGCAGACAAATTTTTGGCTGGCGCCGGCGATGATTTTCTCGCGGGTCAGTGCGCCGCCGCCGCCCTTGATCAGGTGCCGGTGGTGGGTCGCCTCGTCGGCGCCGTCAATGTACAGCGGCAAATCTCCAGCCGTATTGAGTTCCACGACTTCGATGTTGTGTTGTTTCAGAAGCCGGGTGGTGGCTTCGGAACTGGAAACCGCGGCGGCAATGCGTGTGCGGCTGTCGGCCAGCGCGTCAATCAGAAAATTGACGGTGGAGCCGGTGCCGATGCCGATGGTTTCGCCTTCCTCGATATAGTCCAGGGCAGCTTCGGCTGCGGCGCGCTTGTAGTCATTACTGTTGGCCACGGTCATCTCCTTGATATATGCGGTCGGATGTCAGCTCATGGTAACCTCTGACGCTTTGTTGTGGCAGCCTGTTTTACGCTTGCTGCCCGGGCCCGGGAAGATCCAGAACCATGAAAGACACTTATATTCGAAAAATCCTGACGGCCAGCGTCTATGAAGTGGCGCGCAAGACGGCGCTGGAGCTGGCGCCGAATATCTCCGAGCGTCTGGATAATCGTGTCTGGCTCAAGCGAGAAGACCAGCAACAGGTCTTCTCCTTCAAGCTGCGTGGCGCCTACAACAAAATGGCGCACTTGTCGGCAAGCGCCCGCGAGCAGGGTGTAATCGCTTCTTCGGCAGGCAATCACGCCCAGGGTGTAGCGCTGGCGGCCAGCCGGCTGGGGATCCGTGCGACCATCGTGATGCCCCGCACCACGCCTTCGATCAAGGTGCAGGCGGTCAAACGCCTGGGTGGACGTACGGTACTTCACGGGGATACTTACGATGAATGCTACGAGCATGCGCTGAAGCTGGCGGATGAGCGCGGACTGACCTTTATTCATCCCTATGATGATCCTGATGTGATTGCCGGGCAGGGCACCATTGCCATGGAAATCCTGCAGCAGCAGGGCAGCGCGATTGACGCCATCTTTGTGCCCGTGGGCGGCGGCGGGCTGATCGCCGGCATCGCCGCCTATGTGAAGTACCTGCGCCCGGAAATCAAGGTGATTGGCGTGGAGCCTGATGATGCGCCGAGTATGTATGAGGCGCTGCGCGCGGGGCGACGGGTCAAGCTGGATCAGGTTGGTCTGTTCACCGACGGCGTGGCTGTGCGTCAGGTGGGCAAGGAGCCGTTTCGTATTGCCCGCGAGTGTGTGGATGAGGTGTTGCTGGTTAGCACCGATTCAATTTGCGCGGCGATCCGCGACATCTACGAGGACACCCGTTCCATTGCTGAACCGGCTGGGGGTCTGGCGCTGGCCGGGGTCAAGAAATACGTGGCCGAACGCGGGGTCACCGGACAGAACCTGGTGGCGCTGGTGTGCGGTGCCAACATGAATTTTGATCGCCTGCGGCATATCGCCGAGCGTACTGAACTGGGCGAGCAGCGCGAGGCCTTGCTGGCGGTGACTATTCCCGAGCGCCCGGGTAGTTTCCGACGGTTTTGTCGCGATCTGGGCAAGCGCAACATTACCGAGTTCAATTACCGCTTTGCCGATGCCAAACGTGCGCACGTGTTTGCCGGCGTCAAGCTGGAAGACGGCGCCGGGGAAAGAGCCGCCCTGGTCGAGCACCTGCGCGAGCAGGGCTATGAGTTCGAGGATCTTACCGATAATGAAATGGCCAAGCTGCACGTGCGCTATATGGTGGGCGGCCGGGCGCCGGAGGTGCAACACGAGCACATCTTCCGCTTCGAGTTTCCGGAGCGTCCGGGGGCATTGATGAAATTTCTCAGTCACCTGGGGCGTAACTGGAATATCAGCCTGTTTCATTACCGTAACCATGGTGCTGATTTCGGTCGTGTGCTGGTGGGGCTGCAGATTCCGCAGGCAGAGCTCGGGCGTTTCAGTGCCGCGATGGACAAGCTGGGCTATCAATGGGCCGAGGAAAGTGACAATCCGGCCTATGATTTTTTTCTGGGGACCGATTGATTGAATCCCGGCGAGCGGCCGGGCTACACAAGGAGATGAACTGTGAAAGATCTGAAGGATCGGGTGGCGGTAGTGACCGGCGCTGCAGGGGGTATTGGCCGCGCCACGGCACTGGAGCTGGCCCGGCAGGGTTGTCATCTGGCGATTTCAGACGTCAATGAACAGGGTCTGGCTGAAGTGGCCGGAGAAATCGAGGCGCTGGGGCGCAATGTCAGCACCCATGTGATGGATGTGGCCGACAAAGCGGCCATGGAAGCCTTCCCGGATGCTGTGCTCAAGGCCCATGGCCGGGTGGATATTCTGGTCAATAACGCCGGTGTGGCGGTATCGGCCAGGGTGGAAAATATCACCCTGGAAGATTTCGAGTGGATCGTGGGGATCAATTTCTGGGGGGTGGTCTACGGCACCCGCTTTTTCCTGCCGCATATGATCAAGGCTGACAGCGGTCATATCGTTAATATCTCCAGTCTGTTCGGCATTATCGGGGTGCCTACCCAGGCGGCCTACTGCGCCACCAAGTTTGCCGTGCGCGGTTTTACCGAGTCGCTGCGTATTGAAATGATGGGCACCGGCGTGGGGGTGACGGCGGTGCATCCGGGGGGCGTCAGAACCGATATTGCGCGTAATGCACGCTTCAAGGAAGGCCCCGACGGAAGCGCCGACAGCGAAGAGTCGGCCAAAAGTTTTGAGCGTGTTGCGCGCACCACACCGGCAAGCGCCGGTCGCCAGATTGTCAGGGCTGTCCGCCGTAACCAGGGCAAGTTGCGTATAGGTGCTGATGCCCGGGCGCTGGATCGTCTCGCGCGGTGGTTCCCGGTGGGGTACCAGCGTCTGATCTATCGCGCCCTGAAAATGCGCCAGCGCTGAAGCGGGAAGCCGGCGTTATTCCAGCCCCAGAATGAAGGACCACTGGGCAGCGGTGACCGGCATTACGGACAGCCGGTTGCCGCGCTGGATGAGTTTGAAGTCTGCCAGTTCCGATTGCTGCTTGAGTTCCTGCAGGGTGATATTGCGTTGTAGATGGCGGATGTATTTCAGATCCACCATGAACCAGCGCGGATTGCCCGGATCACTTTTGGGATCGCAGTACTTTGACTCCGGGTCGAAGGCGGTATGGTCCGGATAGCCTTCGCGCACCACTTCGGCAATTCCCGCAATACCGGGTTCCTTGCAGTTTGAGTGGTAGAAAAAGACCTGGTCGCCCTTTTTCATTTCATCGCGCATCATGTTGCGCGCCTGGTAGTTGCGCACGCCATCCCAGTGCTCGGTGCCTGCTGCCTTGAGATCATCGATGCCAAAGACATCGGGCTCGGATTTCATCAGCCAGTAATTCACGCGAATCTCCTTCAGGGAAAGGGAACCACCAGAGACACCGAGATCACCGAATTGGAAAAATTTTGTCAGCGTTGTGCTGTCGTCGGGCACTCAAGGGAAAAGATTATTCGGTGCCTTCGGTGTTGTCAGTGATTGTGTGTTGTTATCGGTTCGTCCGGTAGATTTTCCGTTCAGTCACGACAATGTCCAGTGGAACATCCCAGTGTCGGGTTGGCAATT
>SLRW01000035.1 GCA_007130745.1 Gammaproteobacteria bacterium | reverse complement strand
GGCACCATGCAACGCCTGCTCAGACAGCCCGGCGAGGAAAACAGCCCCCAGCCACGCGCGCTGATTCTGGCGCCGACCCGGGAGCTGGCCATACAGATTCATACCGATGCCACCCAGCTGGGCGCTCATACCGGACTCAAACTGGGACTGGCCTACGGCGGCACCGGTTACCAGAGCCAGCGCGAACAACTCGAAGCCGGCGTGGACATCCTCATCGGCACACCGGGCCGACTCATCGATTATTTCAAGCAGCATGTCTTTAATCTTCGTCACATCCAGGTGTCGGTGATGGACGAAGCCGACCGGATGTTCGACCTGGGTTTTATCAAAGATATTCGTTATCTGCTGCGGCGCATGCCCGAGCCGGAGCAGCGGTTGAACATGCTCTTCTCCGCCACCCTGTCCATGCGCGTGACCGAGCTGGCCTACGAACATATGAATAACCCCGAGGCGGTCAAAATAGAATCCGAGCAGGTCACGGCTGACAAAGTCCGCCAGCGTCTGTTCCATGTCGCCAATGACGAAAAAATCTCAGTGGTGCTGGGCATCCTGGCCGGACTGAAAAACGCACGCGTGATGGTTTTCATTAACACCAAACGTGACGGCGAGCGCCTGCAGGCTTATATGAAGGGCAACGACATCAATTCGGCCATCCTCTCCGGGGATGTGCCCCAGAACATGCGCCAGCGGCTGCTGGCTGATTTCAACAAGGGCCACATCGATGTGCTGGTAGCCACCGATGTGGCCGCACGCGGCCTGCACATCCCCGATGTAACGCATGTGATCAACTACGATCTGCCCCAGGACGCCGAGGATTACGTCCATCGTATCGGCCGCACGGCCCGCGCCGGCGCCTCGGGCGAGGCCATTTCACTTTGTTGCGAACGCTACTGCTATTCGCTGCCGGAAATCGAAAGCTACATTGAGCAGAAAATCCCCGTCGATGTGGCAGATGAAAGCCTGCGGGTGCACCCCAAACCCCCGGCACGCCGCCCGCCTCGCAGTGGTGGGCCCGCAGGTGACCGGGGTCGGGGCCGGAATCAGCGCAGCAATGGCAACCGCGGGCGCGGTGGCCGTGGCCATCGCGGCTGAGGCCATGCCGGCACGTTCAGTTGCGCTCCCCGTCGCGCGCCGGTGTTTGCCCGGGCAACAGGCAGGTAATGGCGCGAAAATCATCTATACCGGTAAAACCAGACACCTCGCGACGGGTGCCTATGGAATCCGGCGCGCACATGGCCAGCACCTGCCCCACACCAAAGTCCCGCGCGCTGCGCAGCACCCGCGGGCTGTCATCCACAAACAGGGTGCGCCCGGCGTCCACTGCCTCGCGCTGACAAAGACGCTGCCAGAACAAAGAACTCTCCTTGGCCGCACCAAATTCATGCGAGGAAATCAGGCGGTCAAAATACTCACCAATGCCGGTGCGCGCGAGCTTGAGCTCCAGACTGGCCGGATGCGCGTTGGTGGCCAGTACCAGCCGACGGCCCGAAGCATTTACCCGAGCCAGAAACTCCGGCACATGCGGCAACACCGCAATCCTGTCCGCTACCTGCCGCTTGAGCGCCAGCAGATCAAGCCCCAGGCGCTGCTGCCAGTGATCCAGACAGTACCAGTCCAGAGTGCCTTCCACCGCCTCAAACCAGGGGCGCATGCGCCGGCGTGCGCTGGCCAGATCCAGCCCCTCGCGCTCGGCAAAGCAACGCGGCAAATACTCGCCCCAGAAAAAGTCGTCAAAGTGCAGATCCAGAAGCGTGCCGTCCATGTCCAGCACCACGGTATCCACCCGTCGCCAGTCCACCACGGCGGCGTCAGAAAGCAGTTCATTTCTCCGGTGTGTAGTCATCGCCAACCATTATAAAGGAGCAGTATCCCAATGCCGCAGTCGCAGGAATTGATCGAAGCCCTGGTCCGGCTGGCCCGCGAGGCCGACCAGGCCATCCTGGAAATCTACAACACCGATTTCGATGTGCAAGACAAGAGCGATGACTCACCACTGACACAGGCGGATATGGCATCACACCGCACCATCGTAAAGGGTCTGCACGAGCTTAGCCCGGAAATTCCGGTGATGTCCGAAGAATCGGCCGACATCAGCACAGAGGAACGCCTGGGCTGGGAGCGCTACTGGCTAGTCGACCCGCTGGACGGCACCCGGGAATTCATCAAGCGCAATGGTGAGTTCACCGTCAACATCGCCTTGATTGAACACGGGCACCCCGTACTCGGCGTAGTGACTGTCCCGGCCCAGGGGCTGGCCTATCACGGCAGCAAGGAAGACGGCGCCTGGCGGCGCCAGGGGAATGCTGCAGCGGAACCCATACGGGTGCGGCCCCTCGGCGACGGACCCAAGGTGGCGGTGGCCAGCCGCAGCCACAAGACGCCGGAATTGCAGCAATACCTGGATGCCATGGGCGAGCACACCGTGCGCTCCATCGGCAGCTCGCTGAAATTTTGCCTGGTGGCGGAAGGCGAAGCCGACATCTATCCCCGCTTCGGTCCCACCAGCGAATGGGATACAGCCGCAGCCCAGGCCATTGTCGAGGCTGCCGGCGGGCAGGTGGTGGACGTCGCCGGAAAACCGCTGCGCTACAACCGGGGCGAATCCGTACTCAACCCCACCTTCCTGGTGTACGGCGACGACAGTCACGACTGGATAGCCTACGCGCCCTGATACAATCGGCCGCGAAACCCGAACTTACTGGCGTGCCAGCGCCCGGTTGACCCGCCGCACTTCGCGCAGATAAGTGTCCTTGTGCACGTAATAGGCCATTCGGTCGAGCTTGAGATAGCGATAGCCGCCGCTGAGGTCGGGATTGCCGTCGGCCTTGCGCCGGCGCACCCACTCGGCCGCGGCCGTGTCGCGCTCATGGGCTGCGAGGAAACGCGCCACCATCTCGGCCTGTTCATGCCGGCCCTGCCAGCCCAGCCCGGTGGCCTCGACCATACCCAGCACAAACAGATTGTCGTATTCGGGATGGAATACGTTCAGATACAGCGACGGTGAAGCGCCCTGCCAGTTGAGATGCTCACGCTCAATAAAGGGATAATGTAACTTGTAGCCAGTGGCCAGCAGCACCAGATCATAGTCTGCCTCGTTGCCGTCAATAAAGCGCACGGTATGCCCGTCAAATTCCCGGATATCGCCGCGCACACCCAGGTCGCCATGACCGGCATGGTAGAGCACCAGCGAATTAACAATGGGATGGGACTCATACAGGGCATGATCCGGGCGCGGAAAGCCGAAGCGTTCCGGGTTGCCGGTAAACAGCCGCAGCAGGAAACGATCCACGCGCTGCTTGAGGGAACGCGGCAGAGGCAGCCCGCCACCGAGCTGATCTGCCGGCTTGCCCAGCATATACTTGGGCACAAAGTGATAGCCGCGGCGCAGGCTCATATCCACCTGCTTCGCCCGGTGCAGGGCATCCACGGCGATATCGCAACCACTATTGCCGGCGCCTACGATCAATACCCGCTGATCGTCGAATACACACGCTGACTTGTACTCACTGCTGTGCATCAGGCGGCCGGCAAATTCCCCCCTGAAATCTGGTCTATTGGGCTCGGAAAGGGTTCCGTTGGCAATCAATACCCCGCGATAGCGAAACGTTTCACCGCTGGCCAGCCGCAACAACCAGCAAGTGGCCGCTTCATCCTCGGGCCATACCCGTGCCACGGCCGCGTCAAAACGGTAGTGTTCATACAAATTGAAGTGGCGGGCAAAGTCCCGGAAATAGCGGCTCAGCATGACGTGATCAGGATAATCCGGCGTATCTTCCGGCATGGGAAATTCGGCAAACTCCGTCATTTCTTTGGAAGAAATCAGGTGTGCCGACTCGTAGACGGTGCTGCGGGGGTTATTGATGTCCCACAGCCCGCCCACATCACTGTGTGCCTCAAAACCATCAAAGGGCACACCGAAACGCTGCAAGTTACGCGCGCCTGACAACCCGGCCGGACCGGCGCCGATAACGGCGTAACGCTGCGAGCGATCAGTCACCGGATTTTCCTCGCCACTCATGCCTTTCCTCCCGCATTCAGGCCCCGGTGGCCCCGAGTATCAGGGCCATCCCGGAAACCAGCAACAAGATCTGCAGCAAAAGATAGTATCCACGTACAGAAATACGAGTGTGCAGCCATTCCCCCAGCACGATTCCCGGCGGAATCAGGGGCAACAACAACAGGGTCTGAGCCACAGCCTCCGCTGTCCATTGCCCGCGCCAGATATACACCGCCAGCAGTGTCGTGTTGAAAATCAGCCACACTGTCATCAGCGTGCAACGCATGGCGGCAGGCGGCAACTGCCGACGCGACAGCGCATACACCAGCAACGGCCCGCCGGAGGCATAAAGCCCGTGCACAATCCCCGCGCCGCCCAGGCTTGCGCGCATACCCATCAGACCGGCCGTCGGCTTCGGCTGCTGACTGCGCATACGCCACAATTCCCATGCCGCCAGCATCACCACCAGTAAACCGAACAACTGCTCCAGCCACTGCCCCCGGATGACGCCTGCCAACAACACGCCGATACCCAGTCCGGCACCCATCCAGGGCAGGATTTCACGGGCCAGCAGACGCCCTTGCAGATGCCGGCGATGCCTGATCACCAGATACAGGCACAGGGGGACATTCAGGGCCACCAGCACCGGCAACAACTGCTGCAGGGGGTAGAGATGGGCGCCCAGCGCCAGGGCAATAATAATACTGCCGAAACCGGTCATCGCCTGGGTGGTATAAGCGCCGAACACGATCACCGCCAGCCACAGCAGGGGCCACCCCAACACCTCCGCCAGCAAACCTGTCACGGTCCGGGATCACTTTTGTCCAGCAGCCCGCGGCCCTGTGCCCACTGCAAAAAAACCTCCCGGCTGGGTACCGGGGTATAGCCGAAACTTTCACGCAGCGCCGTATTATCCAGCACCGGACGATAACGCAGAAAATCCACCTGCGCCGGCTCCAGCCGCGTCAGCCGGAGCAAACTCAGCAACCGGATCATCCCCCGGATCACAGCGGCCGGCACAGGCAACAGCGGCTTGCCCAGCAGGCGGGCCAATTCCCGCATCCCCAGCCAACCCTCGCCTGCCAGATTATAGATCCCGGTGCACTGCTCCAGCACCCCGCGCACGATAATATTGACCACATCCTCATCGCGAATAAACACAAAGGGGCTGTCGCTGCCTGCCACACCCAGCAAAAACGGGCGCTCAAACAACCCGGTAATCTGATTATTGACCCCCGTCCCCAGGATCGTCCCGGGGCGCAGCACCAGTTGCTTGAGCTGCGGATACTCGTCTCGCCACTGAGCCAGCATTTGCTCAACACGTCGCTTGTGATCGGCATAGGCAAAGGCCGCATTGCCCCGCAGGGCATCCGTTTCGCACAGCGGCACGCGGTTATCGGCATGATAGCCATAGGCTGCCCCGCTGCTGGTAACCGTGAGGTGGGCCACGCCTGCCTGGCGACAGGCCGCCAGCACATTGCCCGTGCCCCCCACATCGATTGTTTCCTGTACCTCCCGGCTCATGCCGGGCGGCGGGGTCACCACCGAGGCCAGATGCACCACCGAAGTAACCTGCGCCTCACTCATTAGTTCGGCCAGCGCCGGATCGCGAATATCCAGCGCCTCAAAGCGCACCGTATCCGGCCATTGTGGCGCCTCCGGCGGGCGCAGGTCAGTGGCGACCACGCGTACGCCTGACGTGGCGGCAAGCCTTGCAGTTACTCTGGCGCCGACAAAGCCGGCGGCACCTGTCACCAGCACGACATGCTGCACTGTCATCATCGCCTCCCTCTCAGACCTGCGCTGCCGGTTACGCCCTGATGCCAATGACCGCGGTGGTGATAACCGGCTTTATAGGCGAAGGTGTTCGTATTAAGATTGCAGACAAGCCCTATCATAGCAGTGGAGCCGGCCATGGCCGCGCACGAATATAATCCGGTTGCCGGTGAAGATCCCGCCTGGAAAAAGCATGATCACAAGGCCTGTATTGACCAGGCCATTCGTGATGCCGAAGCCATCTGCCGTCAGCGTGGTGTGCGCCTGACACCCGTCAGAAAGCGCATCCTCCGGCTGATCTGGAGCAATCATCAACCGATGGGCGCTTATGCCCTGCTCGATATGTACCGCGAGCATGAACCCGGCGCGGCACCCCCCACGGTCTACCGGGCGCTGGGCTTTCTCATGGAGCAGGGACTGGTCCATCGCATCGCTTCACAAAACGCCTTTGTCGGCTGTGCACACCCGGCTGATCATCACCAGGGACAGTTCCTGATCTGCCGCAGTTGCGGCGCGGCCAGGGAACTGCACAGTGATCGTGCCGTGCAAGCACTGACCGACGACGCACGAGCGCTGGGCTTCGAGATAGAAACCCCCACCATTGAACTCAGCGGCCTGTGCCCACAGTGCCGGCGGCAGCAGTAAAGCAGGCAGGCATAAAAAAACCCCGGTCAGTTGCCTGGCGGGGTTTTAAGGAAGCGCTGATTCATTAAAGCTGAATACGCTTCAGGATTTCTTGTCTTCTTCGCTGTCCGCTTCAGGTTTGTCGTCTGCTTCCCCGGCGCTGTCATCTGCTTCCGGTTGCGCCGCGTCTTCAGAGGCCTGTTCAGGCTGCTGAGCTTCACCGGCCTGCGCATCATCGGCGACGGCG
>SLRW01000107.1 GCA_007130745.1 Gammaproteobacteria bacterium | reverse complement strand
TGCTCTTCATGGTTAATATTCTTTTGCGTCACAGCCCACAGGAGTGATGGATGAAGGTTCTGGTTATTGGTGGTGGTGGTCGCGAGCATGCGCTGGCCTGGAAAGCCGCACAGTCGCCACAGGTTGACGAGGTGCTGGTGGCACCGGGTAATGCCGGCACAGCGCTGGAGCCCGGTGTACGCAATGTCGCCGTGGCTGCGGAAGACCTGGATGGTCTGGTGGCGCTGGCCCGTAATGAAAAAATCGGGCTGACCATTGTCGGCCCCGAAGCACCGCTGGTGGCCGGTGTGGTGAATCGTTTCCGCGCTGCCGGGCTGGCCTGCTTCGGACCCGATGCCGGCGCCGCCCAACTGGAAGGCTCCAAGGCATTCACCAAGGATTTTCTGGCCCGCCACAATATTCCCACCGCTGCTTATGGCGCTTTTACCGAAGTCGCCGGCGCAGAAGCTTATATTCGCGAACAGGGAGCGCCCATCGTGGTCAAGGCCGACGGCCTGGCCGCCGGCAAGGGCGTGGTGGTGGCCCGTAGCGAAGATGAGGCCATTGCTGCGGTGCATGACATGCTCGAAGGCAACGCCTTCGGTGACGCCGGCCATCGCGTGGTGATCGAGGAATTTCTTGAGGGCGAGGAAGCCAGCTTTATCGTCATGGTCGATGGCAAAAACATCCTGCCACTGGCCAGCTCACAGGACCACAAGGCGCGCTTCGATGACGACCGGGGACCCAACACCGGCGGCATGGGCGCCTATTCGCCGGCGCCAATCGTGGATGACGCCCTGCACGCACGCATCATGCGTGAAGTCATCGAACCTACCGTTGAAGGCATGGCCGCCGACGGCCATGCCTATACCGGCTTTCTTTACGCCGGCCTGATGATCGACGGGGACGGCGTGCCCAGAGTACTTGAATACAACTGCCGCTTTGGCGACCCGGAAACCCAGCCCATTCTCATGCGCCTGGACTCGGATTTAATCGAACTGTGCGAAGCTGCGCTGGCCCGCCGGCTGGACCAGATAGAGGCCCGATGGAGCCCGGATGTGGCGCTGGGCGTCGTGATGGTGGCCGGGGGGTATCCCGGCAGCTACGACAAGGGCGACCTGATCCACGGCCTGGATGATATCGACGACCCGCAGGTCAAGGTATTCCACGCCGGGACCACCACCACCGACGCGGGCATCATCACCGCCGGGGGCCGGGTGTTGTGCGTGTGCGCCCTGGACAAGAACGTCGCCTCGGCACAGGCTCGCGCCTATGAGAGCGTGGCCAGAATCAGCTGGGACAATGCCGGTTACCGGCGTGACATCGGCCACCGGGCACTATAGTCTGGCAGACTGTGCCGGGATGGCAGTGGCGTATGTGCCCAGACAGCAATCGAACGCACCGGGATGCGTGCCACGGATCACTGCCGCCCAGGAGCAAGCAGCGCATGAAGTATGTCACCACCGCTTTCCTCCTCGTGGCAGGGCTTGCCCTGGCGCCGGCCCTCGCCGGCGACGTCCCGCAAAACGGCAACGGTGAAAAACCGGACCGGATCGTGGTCGGTTACGCCGAAACCATCACCCTGCTCGACAGCGGACTCAAGGTAGATGCGCGCATGGACAGTGGCGCCAACACCAGCTCCATGCATGCGCTGAATATTGAATATTTCGAGCGTGAGGGCGATGACGACGAATGGGTAAGTTTCGTCTTTGAAGCGGACGGGGAAAGCATTTCACTTGAGCGCCCACTGACACGCCATACACGCATTGTCCAGCACTCCGGCGAGCGTGATCGACGGCCGGTGGTCGAGCTGGAGTTCTGCCTTGACGGCATAATCCACCGTGCCGAATTCAACCTCACCGATCGCAGCGAACTCACTTACCCTGTGCTACTGGGGCGGCGTTTCCTGGCTGATGCGGTACTGATTGACCCGGCGGTGAGCAAGACCCTGAGTCCGGGCTGCCCCGAATGAGGCATCGCCGCCAGTTCGTGGTGTTGATCGGCCTGCTATTGCTGGTAGCGGGCGCCTCGCTCTATCACAAGGTATTCAATCTCCATTTACCCCTGTTACCCGGACAGATGGACGACGCCTGGGCGGTAGAAGCCCATATCAACTTTACCGCCGACGAAAGAGTGCCGGTACGTGTAGAACTGCCGCTGCCGGAGAATCAACCCGGATTCTCGCGCATCAGCGAGGATTTTGTGACTCGTGATTTCGGCCTGACCACCGAGCAGGTCAATGGTGGCCGCCATGCCATCTGGTCGGTGCGCCGCAGTGGCGGAACCCAGAGCCTGTATTACCGCGCGGTATTCTACCGCGACGGCACCGCCAGCACCGATGCCCTGGGGGCCCAGCCACTCCCCCCGGCCATACCGGATTATCCGGACCCCTCGGGCCCTGCTATCCTTTCGGTGCTTGAGGAAGTACGCCAGCGCTCGGCCGATATAGAAACCTTCAGCCGCAATCTGCTGGCCCGACTCAATGCCGCCGAACCCAGCGAAGATGTGCGTATTATCCGCGCCGATTACCAGCCCGATTCACCGGAATGGAGCCACCAGCTTGCCCATTTGCTAGCCGGCGCACGCATTGCCGCACGTCCCGTGCACGGCCTGCAAATGGATGACGGTATGCGCCGGGCCCGTATCCAGACCCTGCTGGCTGTGCACAACGGCCAGCAGTGGCTGATCTTTGACCCCCGCACCGGTGAACGCCGGGAATTACCCAAGGACTTCCTGATCTGGCATGCGGGCGAGCGCCCGCTACTCGAACTCTCCGGCGCCACAAGTGGCCAGGTGCGATTCTCCGTGGCCCGTCACGTGCGCCCACAAGCCGAACTGATCCAGGCACTGCCCGAGGTACAGGATTCCCCGCTGACCGATTTTTCCCTGATGGGCCTGCCGGTTGAGACCCAGAACCTTTATCGCATCCTGTTTACCCTGCCCATCGGCGCGCTGCTGGTCGTTTTCATGCGCAACATGATCGGCATCCGCACCTTTGGCACCTTCATGCCGGTACTGATCGCCCTGGCCTTTATTGAAACCCGGTTGCTGTTGGGGATTGGTCTGTTCACCCTGCTGGTCGGCACCGGACTGTTGATGCGATTTTATCTTGAGCGACTGCAATTGCTTTTCGTCCCGCGCATCGCCGCCGTACTGACCCTGGTGATCATGATGATGGCCCTGGTCAGCATCGTCAGCAACCTGCTCGGCTATCAGCAGGGTCTGGTCATCTCGGTCTTCCCCATGGTCATTCTGGCCATGACCATAGAGCGCATGTCGGTGGTGTGGGAAGAACAGGGGGCCAGCGAAGCCATGGGGCAGGCCGCCGGCAGCCTGTTCACCGCCGTGCTGGGTTATCTGCTGATGACCCGACCACTGGTCACACATATGGTATTCGTGTTTCCGGAAACCCTGCTGATCGTGCTGGCGCTGTTGCTTTTGTTGGGGCGTTATACCGGTTACCGCCTGAGTGAACTGTGGCGCTTCCGTCACGCCCTGTGGGGGCACGGAGCGCAGTCATGACCGGGGTACTGCGGCGCCTGCGCACAGCCGGCATTCTGAGCATGAACCGCCGCAACCTGGACTACATCCAGCGCCATAATCCGCGTCGGCTCTACCCCCTGGTGGATGACAAGCTGATCACCCGCGAGCGGGCCATCGCCAACGGTATTGCCGTGCCGGAAACCTTCGCCGTGATCGAAACAGAACACCAGAACCGCAAGCTGGGCGAACTCCTGGAGGCGCATGGGGATTTCGTGATCAAACCGGCCCATGGCAGCGGAGGCAATGGGATTCTGGTCATCCACGAGCGTATAGGCCAGGGCAAGCGCACCAGTTACATGCGAGGTGACGGTCGCCCACTGAGGATCGACGCCCTGCGCTTTCATGTATCCAATATTCTCAGCGGGCTCTACAGTCTTTCCGGCTCCAGTGATCGCGCTATTATTGAATACCGCGTGAAACCTGATCCGCTTTTCAAACACATCAGTTTCCGTGGCATTCCCGATATCCGCATGGTGGTCTACAAGGGGGTTCCTCTGATGGCCATGTTGCGCCTGCCGACCAGCGGCTCCGGGGGCAAGGCCAACCTGCATCAGGGCGCGATCGGGGTGGGCGTGGATATGTTCAGCGGAATAACCGCCCACGGGGTGCATTACGAAAGACCTGCGCAGCGCCATCCCGACACCGGCTATCCGCTGGCCGGACTGCAACTGCCGGACTGGGAAACCCTGCTGTTACTGGCTGCCCGCTGCCACGATTTTACCGAGCTGGGCTATCTGGGGGTAGATGTGGTGCTGGACCCGACGCACGGCCCCTTGCTGCTTGAACTTAATGCACGCCCCGGACTAAGCATCCAGTTGGCCAACCACTGTGGCCTGCTTCATCGCCTGAGAGCAGCCGACAACATCAACCCCATACCGTCAAACGCCGCACAACGGGTGACACTGGGGCAAAAACTGGTCAAGCAGACAGACTGAGCGCTTACTGGCGCTTCATGGACTGGAAGAATTCCTCGTTGGTCTTGACGTCCTTGAGGCGATCAAGCAGGAACTCGGCAGCCTGTAGTTCATCCATGGAATGCAACAGTTTGCGCAGGACCCAGATCTTCTGCAGCTCTTCCGGCGTACACAGCAATTCCTCGCGGCGCGTACCGGAGCGATTGATGTGCAGCGCGGGGAATATGCGCTTCTCGGAAATGCGCCGGTCCAGATGCACCTCCATGTTGCCGGTGCCCTTGAACTCCTCGTAGATCACATCATCCATTCGCGAGCCGGTTTCCACCAGCGCCGTGGCCAGAATGGTCAGGCTGCCGCCCTCTTCAACGTTACGCGCGGCACCGAAAAAACGCTTGGGTCGATGCAGGGCATTGGCGTCCACGCCGCCGGTAAGCACCTTGCCCGAAGAGGGCACGACCGTGTTATAGGCACGCGCGAGGCGGGTAATGGAATCAAGCAGAATCACTACATCACGCTTGTGCTCAACCAGGCGCTTGGCCTTCTCGATGACCATTTCGGCCACTTGCACATGACGGTTGGCAGGTTCGTCAAAGGTGCTGGAAACCACTTCCGCGCGCACTGAACGGGCCATCTCAGTCACTTCCTCAGGGCGCTCATCAATCAGCAGCACGATGAGGTAAGCCTCCGGGTTATTGGCCGAAATACTCTGGGCAATATTCTGCAGCAGCATGGTTTTGCCGGCCTTGGGCGGCGACACGATCAGTCCGCGCTGACCCTTGCCGATGGGCGCCACCAGGTCAATGATGCGCGCGGTAAGATCCTCGGTGCTGCCATTGCCCTGCTCCAGACGCAGCCGATCCTTGGGAAACAGCGGCGTGAGATTCTCGAACAGGACTTTGTTTTTGGAGTTTTCCGGTGGCTCGAAATTGATTTCCGTAACCTTGAGCAGGGCAAAATAACGCTCGCCTTCCTTGGGTGGCCGGATGCGCCCGGCTACCGTATCCCCGGTGCGCAAAGAGAAGCGCCGGATCTGGCTGGGCGAAACATAGATATCATCCGGCCCTGCCAGGTAGGAGCTGTCTGCCGAGCGCAGAAAGCCGTATCCGTCCTGGAGAATTTCCAGCACGCCATCGCCGTGAATCTCGTCGCCTTTCTTGGCGATTTGCTTGAGAACGGCAAAGATGACGTCCTGCTTGCGGGAGCGGGCAGTGCCCTCAACACCCATGGACTGGGCGATATCAATGATTTCAGTGGCAGATTTCTGCTTCAGTTCAGTCAGGTTCATTATCTGGAGACTCGAAAGGGGGTTGTGTTCACACGCACGACCAAACGCCGGGCGCTGTTTATGTTATCGGGAGGGGTAATGGAAGGCGGCTGCTGCGGCCACAATCCCTGAATCGGTGCTAAATCTAGCACGGGCCGGGCGCGGGGTCTACCCCTGTCCACCCGGGCCCGTATTTATTAAAGATTACTGTCCAGAAAAGCGGTCAGCTGCGACCTGGACAGGGCGCCAACTTTGGTGGCCTCCACATTGCCGTTCTTGAACAACATCAGCGTGGGAATACCACGGATACCGTAGCGCGGTGGCGTATTGGGGTTCTCGTCTATATTAAGCTTGGCGATCTTCATCTTGCCATCGTAGTCCCCGGCGATATCCTCAAGCACCGGCGCAATCATCTTGCAGGGTCCGCACCACTCGGCCCAGTAATCCACCAGTACGGGAACATCGGACTCCAGAACATCCGCTTCAAAACTGTCGTCGGTAACGTGCTTGATCTCAGCGCTCACTACAAAATACCTCCGAATACTTCGACTATGCCCGAAACGGGACCGGTTGTTGCATCCTCGTATTTCTGCCCTGCCCGGGCACTATCCGCGGAACCCGATTGTCAACACGGGCAGAGCCACCTGTCGCGCCACAGCCGCCTGCAAAGTACAGGACGACATCCCCAAAGTGACGTAACAACTTAACTCAGGCAGAATATGCGCGTCCGCTCGGGCCTTCATTACGAAACCGGAACCGGCTACGCCTGCCAGCGTACCAGAACTGTATTGGAGCCGAAAAGCTGACGCGTTTCAAGCCTGACCCGGAATAACCAAGCCACAAGGGAATGCCACCGATGAGCGACAGCCGACATCTGAGTGATGTGCGTTTTGACTCTCTGGGCCTTGATGAAGCCCTGATGCAGGGCGTGCGCGATACCGGCTTCGAGTACTGCACCCCGATTCAGGCGCAGACTCTGCCCGTGATGCTGGCCGGGCGCGACGTCGCCGGCCAGGCCCAGACCGGCACCGGCAAGACCGCCGCCTTCCTGCT
>SLRW01000127.1 GCA_007130745.1 Gammaproteobacteria bacterium | reverse complement strand
TTATAGCGGGGTCGATGGGCCTTGATCAGGTTGTTCTCGAGCAATAATGCCTCGCCCTCGCTGCGGGTGATGGTCACCTGCACATCGGTCACGCGCTGCATCAGTGCGCGGGTCTTGGCCCCTTCCGGGCGCAGATAGCTCATCAGACGGTCGCGCAGCCGTCGGGCCTTGCCCACATAGAGAATCACGCCTTTATCGTCCAGCAGGCAATACACGCCCGGTCGCCGGGGTGTGTTTTCAATCAGCTTGCGCAAGCTGTCATCGTCACTCATGCCGAAGCCCCGCTGGCGTCAAGCAGCGCCCGGGCCCGGGCAAAAACCTGCTGAAACATGGGCTCTGTCAGGCGTCGGGTCTGGGTGTTGTAGCGACTGCAGTGATATGAAGACAGCAGCCAGCGTTCACCCGGCAGCGAGTGGAGTTGCTCATGACCAAAAGGATGGCGACTGGCAACCAGGCCGGTGGCGGCCAGGACCGAGCGATGGGCAATGCCGCCCAGCGCCAGCACTACGGCCCCGCCCGGCAAGGCTTCAAGCTCGGCGGCCAGATAGTTGCGACAGCGGTTGATTTCGCTGCCGGTAGGTTTGTTTTCCGGCGGCAGGCATTTAACGGCATTGGTGATCCGGCAGTCATGCAGTTGCAGGCCATCATCGCGGCTGCGCGAGACCGGCGCCGAGGCAAAGCCGAATTCATGCAGCGTGCGATATAGCAGAATGCCGGCGTGATCCCCGGTGAACGGCCGGCCGGTGGCATTGGCGCCGTGCATGCCGGGCGCCAGCCCTACCACCAGCAGGCGGGCCTGATCATCTCCGAAAGATGGAACCGGCGCACAGTGGTAGTCGGCGTGTTGCCGCTTGACGGCATCAAGATGCGCCGCCAGCCGCGGGCACTGGCGACAGCGGGGATCAAACTCGCTCATTATACGGCTCCATGAGCGCTGTCCGGCGTGCTTTCATCAAGTATGCCGTGGCGCATGGCCAGGCGAGTCAGTTCGACATCGTTGTTTACGCCCAGTTTCCTGAACAGGCGATAGCGATAGGTGTTGACGGTCTTGGGGCTGAGGCAGAGTCGTTCAGCGATGGTCTTGATGGAATGCCCGGCCGTGACCATCTGCATCACCTGGGTTTCACGTTCGGACAGCCCTTCAAAGGCGGTATGGCGTCCGTCCAGGCTGGCCATGGCAAGCCGCCGGGCAATACGTGATTCAATATGCCGTTCTCCGGTATGCACCCGCTGGACAGCCGCGATAATCTCTTCAGCCTCGCAATCCTTGGTCAGGTAGCCAAGCGCTCCGGCTTCCAGAACCCGTGCGGGGTAGAGTTCATCGGTGTGTACGCTCAGCGCAATCACCCCCACGCCCGGATGCTGGCGAACAATCCGGCGCGTGGTTTCAAGGCCGCCCCGCCCCGGCATGGATAGATCCATCAGCACCACATCCGGCATCAGGCGGTTCATCAGTTGCAGGGCTTCCTCGCCGGTGCCGGCCTCGGCGACCACAGTGATCTCGCGGTGCTGGTCGAGAATACGACGCAGGCCGGCGCGTATCAGTCTGTGATCATCTACCAGCAGGACCCTGATCATGGCATATGCCTCGACGGGTGACTCACATATTGTTGATGACGGCTTCGCCGAAGCCGGAACAACTCACCAGGGTGGCGCCGGGGATCAGACGCTGCACATCTTCCTCAACATGGCTGCGGCGGCGTTCCTTGCCGGCGTCTTTGTCTTTAAGGTCACGCTTGGGCGCGGTAAACGCCCCGCGCACACGTGCCAGATCATAGGTCACGGTCTTGGCGGCAATGGCGCCTGCTACACCCTTCAGAATCAGATCCGCGGCTTCGGTCCAGCCAATGTGGCGCAACATCATTTCAGCCGAAAGAATAATGGAGCCCGGATTGACGCGGTTCTTGCCGGCGTATTTTGGTGCGGTGCCATGAGTGGCCTCGAATACGGACACGGCATCAGCCATATTGGCGCCGGGGGCAATACCGATGCCGCCGACCTGGGCGGCCAGCGCATCAGAGATGTAGTCGCCGTTGAGATTCAATGTGGCGATGACATCGTAATCCTCGGGATTAAGCAGGATCTGCTGCAGGAAGTTGTCGGCGATCACATCCTTGATCAGAATTTCCTCTCCGGTGCGCGGGTGCTTGAGCCGGCACCAGGGTCCATCCCCGATGACTTCGGCGCCGAATTCATTGCGTGCTACCTCGTAACCCCAGTCGCGGAAGGCGCCTTCGGTGAACTTCATGATATTGCCCTTGTGTACCAGGCTGACCGATTTACGCTCATTGTCCAGGGCGTACTGGATGGCCTTGCGCACCAGTCGCTGCGAGCCCTCACGGGAGACCGGCTTGATGCCTATCCCGGAGGTGCCGGGGAAGCGAATCTCGCGCACACCCATCTCCTCCTGCAGAAAGCGGATCACCTTCTTCACTTCATCCGAGCCGGCCTGCCATTCAATGCCAGCGTAAATATCCTCGGTGTTCTCGCGAAACACCACCATACTGGTATGACCGGAGTCTTTCATGGGGGTGGGCGTACCGGGGAAAAAACGAATCGGCCGGACACAAGCGTACAGGTCCAGTTGCTGGCGAATCGCCACATTCAGCGATCTGAAGCCCTTGCCGACAGGCGTGGTCAACGGCCCCTTGATGGAAACCAGAAACTTGCGCAGTACATCCATGGTTTCATCAGGCAGCCACTGGTCTTCGCCGTAAAGCTTGGCGGCTTTTTCGCCGGCATAAACCTCCATCCAGACGATTTTACGGTCCTTGCCGTAGGCCTTCTTGACTGCGGTATCCACCACGCGGCGCATCACCGGCGTCACATCAATACCGATCCCGTCACCTTCAATGAAAGGGATGATCGGCTGATCCGGGACATCCAGGGAATAGTCCGGGTTGACCCGGATACGGCGACCCTTGCGGGGCTGGATAACGTGGCTGTAGGCCATGCAACTACCTCATTATCGGTGGTGGCGGCACCCTCATGCCGTGCATCAAACACATGATCCGATTCTAGCACGGACGCTTGCGAGCCCGAGCGCCACCCGTCACCCGCCACAACAAACAGACGCTGCCTGTATGCGTAAACTCACCCGCGCGTATGCAATACAAAAGCCGTCGCGCCACGCGCGACACTACCAAGTCTGAAAACTTAAAACTTCAAACTTAAAACCCCCGCGCCCTGGCGCGAGTGGGCAAAAAAAAGCCCGGGCATTTGCCCGGGCTTTTTTCGATCGTTTCAACAGAATCAGAACTGGTCTTCTTCCGTCGAACCGGTCAGGGCCGTCACCGACGAGCTGCCACCCTGGATTACGGTGGTCATGTCGTCGAAGTAGCCGGCACCCACTTCCTGCTGGTGAGCAACGAAGGTGTAGCCCTTCTCGGCGGCCTCGAATTCAGGCTGCTGCACCTTCTCTACATAGTGCCTCATGCCCTCGCCACGAGCGTAGTCGTAGGCCAGATCGAACATGTTGTACCACATGTTGTGGATACCGGCGAGGGTGATGAACTGGTACTTGTAGCCCATGTCGCTGAGTTCCTGCTGGAACTTGGCGATGGTGGCGTCGTCCAGGTTCTTCTTCCAGTTGAACGAGGGCGAGCAGTTGTAGGCCAGCAGCTGATCCGGGTATTCCTTCTTGATCGCTTCGGCAAACTGGCGTGCCTCGTCCAGATCCGGGGTGGCAGTTTCGCACCACAGCAGATCGGCGTAAGGCGCATAGGCCAGACCACGGGCAATCGCCTGGTCAATACCGGCTTTGGTGCGGAAGAAGCCTTCTGCGGTACGCTCGCCGGTAACGAAGGGCTTGTCGTAGGGATCCACGTCGTTGGTGAGCAGATCGGCCGCGTTGGCGTCGGTACGTGCCAGCACGATGGTGGGCACACCGGCTACGTCAGCAGCCAGACGAGCTGCGTTGAGCTTCTGCACGGCTTCCTGGGTCGGTACCAGCACCTTGCCGCCCATGTGGCCACACTTCTTCACGGAAGCCAGCTGGTCTTCATAGTGCACGCCGGCAGCCCCGGCCTCAATCATGGCACGCATGAGTTCATAGGCGTTGAGCACGCCACCGAAACCGGCCTCGGCATCCGCCACGATCGGAGCGAAATAATTCACCCAGTCCTTGTCGCCGGGGTTGGCGCCTTTCTGGAACTGGATCTGGTCGGCACGCTGGAATGAGTTGTTGATGCGCTTGACCACGGTCGGCACGGAGTTGACAGGGTACAGCGACTGATCGGGGTACATGGTCATGCCGGTGTTGGCGTCGGCAGCCACCTGCCAGCCGGACAGGTAAATAGCTTCGATACCTGCCTTGACCTGCTGTACGGCCTGACCGCCGGTGAGTGCCCCCAGACAGTTGACGTAGCCCTTTTTGGCGTCGCCGTTAACCAGCTTCCACAGTCTTTCAGCGCCCAGGCGGGCCAGGGTGAACTCAGGCTGTACGGAACCACGCAGACGAACCACGTCTTCGGCGCTATAGTCGCGCTTCACGCCTTTCCAGCGCGGGTTCTCCGCCCAGTCTTTCTCCAGTGCTTTGATCGCTTCTTCTCGCGTCATCGGGTTTATCCCCCCTCTCTCAGGGCATGTCGTGATGAATTGGCTGTTTAGGTCATGCTCTGGCTGCGGAACCGGTTGTACGGAACAGGATCATACAACCCCTGAAGCCGATTTGGCCGGTCGAACCGGCGGCGCCCGGAACAAAAGCAGGCACCGTCCCCGTCAATATCAAAGGGCCGGAACCCGCGTTACCTGGCATGAAAGACAGGCAGTAACCGGGCCAGCCCGGTCACGGCCGCTATCTTAAGGGTTGAAGCATCGATTTGACAAGGCAATTTTTTCAATGTTTAGTATTGGCTCAGCCTATAATGAGCCGGCGGAAACCCGGGCGCGGAGGCACTGATGGTCGGTAAATCAACCGTTCCACGTCAGTATTACAAACACAATCGCCTGCAGCAATTGCGCGGTTTCTGCTATGCCACCCAGCTTGGAAGCATTTCACGTGCAGCAGAACGCATGGCCCTGAGCCAGCCTTCGGTGTCCCTGCAGATCCAGGCGCTGGAGCGCGAACTTGAAGTGGTCTTGTTCGAACGCCGCGGACCCAAAATCAAGCTGACCCCTGAAGGTCAAATTCTCTACGAGCTTGCCCTGCCCCTGGTAGAGGGACTGGAAACACTGCCGGATAATTTTGCTTCACAGCGCGGCAGCTTCGAGTCAGGCAGCCTTGATATAGCCGCAGGTGAGTCAACTCTGCTCTATCTGCTGCCCGATATCGTTGGCAAATTCGCTGAACAGCATCCGGGCATTCGCTTCAATTTGCATAATGTCACCGGGCGCGATGGCCTCGAGATGCTGCGCTCGGACGAGGTGGACTTCGCCGTCGGTTCGATGCTGGATATTCCCGAGGATATTAATTACTGGCCAATCTATGCCTACGACCCGGTGTTGATTACCTCCCGTGATCATCCCCTGGCTCGCCAGAGTCGTGTCACCCTCGAAGACATTACCCCCTACGGGCTGATTCTGCCGCCGCGCCACCTGAGTACCTGGCGCATGGTCAAGCTGGTGTTCCAGCAAAATAACCTTGATTTCCACGTCACCCTCGAGGCCGGGGGCTGGGAAGTCATCAAGAAATACGTGGAGCTCAATTTCGGCATTTCCATTGTCACCAGCATCTGCCTGACCGGGCATGAGAAAGTCTGCGCCATTCCGCTTAACAAGTATTTCCCCAAACGCACTTATGGCGTGGTTACCCGCAAGGGCAAGTTCTTCACACCACAGGCCCGGCGTTTTATAGAGCTGATGGACCCTGAATTTTTTACCCGCCACAGCAGCGAAGAGCTGACCCGACCCGAAGTCGCGGCGCGAAATGGCAACCGGCCGGCGCAGCTGCCTCCCGGCGAGGGGATGGATAACTCATGAACCCGCGGGTGGGGCTGGCACTGGGCAGCGGCGCGGCCCGGGGCTGGGCCCACATCGGCGTGCTGCGTGCCCTGGATGAACAGGGTATCCGCCCGGATGTGGTTAGCGGCACCTCTATTGGCGCCTTGGTGGGCGCGGCCTGGTGTGCCGACAAGATGGAGCCGCTGGCCGACTGGGTATGCGGACTCACCCGTGTCGATATTGTGCGCATGCTGGACGTGAGCGTGGGCCATGGCGGTTTTGTGGAAGGCCACCGGCTGATGGGTGAATTCGGTGATCGTATTCGTGCCGAGCAGATTGAAGATCTGAAAACGCCCTTTGTAGCCGTGGCGACCGATGTCCAGAGCGGTCGTGAATGCTGGCTGCGTGAAGGCTCGCTGATTGATGCTGTGCGGGCCTCCATTTCCCTGCCTGGTATCTTCACGCCGGTGCGCCATCAGAGCCGCTGGCTGGTGGATGGCGGTTTGGTTAACCCGGTGCCAATTTCGGTGTGCCGGGCTCTGCAAGCCGACATGGTGATTGCAGTCAACCTCAATGGCGACTTGCTGACCCGTCGTTCTCGTCCGGCAGAAGCCGCCCGCCCTGCAGGCAACGGCAACGGCATGGGGGCAGCGAGACTGCTGTTTTCAAGACTGCGCGGCCCACTGGCGCGACTCAGCCTGGATCATCTGATTGCCCCCAGGGATCAGATTTCAGGTGAGTCTGTACCGGGCCTGTTCGATGTAACTTCCGGCGCAATCAACATCATGCAGGATCGCATTACCCGCAGCCGCATGGCCGGCGATCCGCCCGAAGCCATCATTGCCCCGCGCCTGTCGCACTTCAACCTGATGGACTTCCACCGCGCCGAAGAGG
>SLRW01000132.1 GCA_007130745.1 Gammaproteobacteria bacterium | reverse complement strand
CTTCCGCGATGCGCATATTGATCTGGGTTATGGCCGCATGCGCCGGGATTCCAGTGATGACTGGTGGACCGTGGGGCTGGCCAGGGGGTTTTGAGCGGTTTCATCAGCAGGCCGCCGTGTCCTGTTGCTTGGGTCAAGGGGGCCGATCGGCTAAACTGTGCGCGCTGATTCGCTCGCCGGAATAAACGGGATCTCATGGCCGCCAGAAAGCTCTACCGCGTGATTTTCGTCAACCAGGGCAAGATCTACGAGATTTATGCCCGCAAGGTGGAACAGGACAAGCTCTACGGCTTCGTGGAGGTCTCCGGGCTGACTTTCGGGCAGCACACGGAAGTGGTGGTTGACCCCGCAGAGGAGCGGCTGCGTAGCGAGTTCGAGGGTGTGGAAAGCACCTGGATTCCCATGCATGCGGTGATCCGCATCGACCAGGTCGACAAGCAGGGCAGCAGCAAGATTACTTCGGTCGAGGGGAGCGCCAGCGTGACCCCATTTCCGGGCAATTATTATGGCCCGGGCGGCGACGGAGGCAAACGCGGCTGATGATCCGGTTCGCCAGTCTGGGCAGCGGCAGTCGTGGCAATGCCACATTGGTGTCGGTGGATAACACCCTGGTGCTGGTGGACTGCGGGTTTTCGGCACGCGAGGCCGAGCGTCGACTGGCGCGGCTGAATGTCTCGCCGGATCAGATAGACGCCATCCTGGTAACCCATGAACACAGCGATCATGTCGGCGGTGTAGCCCGGCTGGCGCGTCGTCACGGATTGACGGTCTGGCTGACGGCCGGCACGCGCATGGCCTGGGGCGAGCAGGACCTGCCCGAGTTGCGGCTGATCAATGCCCACGAAGGGATCGCTTTCAGGGATATGCACATACAGCCCTGTCCGGTACCGCACGATGCGCGCGAGCCGTGCCAGTTTATATTCAGTGACGGCGCTTTCCGTCTGGGGCTGTTAACCGATGTGGGCGTGGTGACACCGCATTTGCGCGAGCAGCTGGATGGGTGTGACGCCTTGCTGGTGGAGAGTAATCATGATGTCGAAATGCTTTCACGCAGTCCTTATCCCGCGTCTGTACGCCGTCGGGTCGGGGGTGATCTGGGGCATTTGAGCAACGCCCAGGCGGCGCAATTTCTGACCACAATTGATGCAGGGCGCCTGCAGCATCTGGTGGCAGGGCATCTGAGTGATACCAACAACTGCCCGGCGCTGGTGCGCGATACCCTGGCGGTGGCGCTGGATTGTGAATCGCATTGGGTAGGTGTGGCGGACCAGAACACCGGTCTGGACTGGCGGGAAATTCGATAACCCCCGAACGGGACAAACATATGCAATGGTTTCGCGGCGGCGCCGCTTTTTCTGCTTTCCGGCTTGAGCAACGACTGCAATCGCTGCGCCGGCAGTTGCCAGGCGTTTCGGTGGTACATGCCGAGTATGTGCATTTCGCTGATCTGGCTGAGCCGCTGAACGAAGACGAAGCGGCGGTATTGCGGCGGCTGCTGACTTATGGTGCGCCGGTGGCGGATCAGGTGCCCGCCGGGGCGACGGTGCTGGTGACGCCGCGTCCGGGCACCATCTCGCCGTGGTCGAGCAAGGCCACCGATATTGCGCATAACTGTGGCCTGCAAAAGGTCCGGCGTCTGGAGCGGGGCGTGCTGTGGTATCTGGAAGGGCTGGACACAGCGCCTTCCCCTGAAGCACTCGGTGATGCGCTGCATGACCGTATGACCCAGGTGCTGATGAATGCGCCTGAGCAGGCCGATGTGCTGTTCCACCATCACGAGCCGGGGCAGTTGGCCAGCGTGGATGTGCTGGGCGGCGGCCACGCGGCGCTGACACAGGCCGATCGCGAACTGGGGCTGGCCCTGTCGGATGACGAAATCGACTATCTGGTCGAGTCTTTTGACCAGCTTGGCCGCAATCCCACCGACGTCGAACTGATGATGTTCGCCCAGGCTAATTCCGAGCACTGTCGCCACAAGATTTTTCGCGGCGAATGGATTATCGACGGGGAAGCACAACCCCGTTCGCTGTTCGACATGATACGCAACACCTATAACACCACCCCGGAAGGTGTGCTGTCGGCTTATGCCGATAACAGTTCGGTGGTGCGCGGGGACAAGGCCGGCTGGTTTTTCCCCGACAGCGAACATATCTACAGCCTGCATCATGAGCCGGCGCATCTGCTGATGAAGGTGGAAACTCACAATCATCCTACGGCCATCTCGCCATTCCCCGGCGCGGCGACTGGTAGCGGCGGTGAAATCCGCGACGAAGGCGCCACCGGGCGCGGTGCCAAGCCACGCGCGGGGCTGAGTGGCTTCAGCGTCTCCCACCTGCGCCTGCCGGATGATCCGCAGCCCTGGGAGCAGGACTTCGGTCGCCCCGGGCGCATTGCTCCGGCGCTTGAAATCATGCGCGACGGGCCCATCGGCGCGGCGGCGTTCAACAACGAATTCGGTCGCCCGGCGCTGGGCGGTTATTTCCGCAACTTCGAGTTGCGCGCACCTGACGGCCGCCTTCGCGGTTATCACAAGCCCATTATGATTGCCGGCGGCATGGGCAATATCCGCGACGGGCACGTGGACAAGGGCATCGCGCAGCCGGGTGATCGTGTGATTGTATTGGGCGGCCCGGCCATGCTGATTGGTCTGGGCGGCAGCGCCGCCTCGTCCATGGCCAGCGGGGCGAGTAGCGAGGACCTGGATTTTGCCTCGGTGCAGCGCGAGAACCCGGAAATGCAGCGTCGCGCTCAGGAAGTCATTGACCGATGCTGGGCGCTGGGCGACGAAAACCCCGTTGTGTCTATCCACGATGTGGGCGCCGGCGGGCTGTCCAACGCGGTGCCGGAGATCCTGGATGACAGTGGCCGGGGTGGTCGGCTGGAATTGCGTGAGGTGCCCAGCGCCGAACCCGGCATGGCGCCGGTGGAGATCTGGTGCAACGAGGCCCAGGAGCGCTACGTGCTGATCGTGCAGCCGCAGGATATGTCGCGCTTTGTTGCACTGTGCGAGCGCGAGCGTTGTCCGTATGCCGATATCGGCGAAGCCACCGATGATGGCCAGCTTAGGGTTAGCGATGCACATTTTGGCGATCGTCCGGTGGATATGCCCATGCAGGTGCTGCTGGGTAAGCCGCCGCGCATGCTGCGCGATGTGAGGCGTGAGCCGTCACCGGGTGATGCCTTTGAACATGCCGGGCTGGATGTGGCCGAGAGTGCTGTGCGGGTACTGCGGTTCCCGGCGGTGGCGGACAAGAGCTTCCTGATCAATATTGGCGATCGAACTGTGTCTGGCCTGGTGGTGCGTGACCAGATGGTGGGGCCGTGGCAGGTGCCGGTGGCCGATGTGGCGGTCACCGCCGGCGGCTATGAGGGCACTGCCGGCGCCGGCATGGCCATGGGCGAGCGTACCCCGCTGGCACTGCTGGATGGGCCGGCTTCTGGCCGCATGGCGGTGGCCGAAGCGATCACCAACATCGCCGCCGCGCCGGTGGCCAAACTTGCCGATGTGCGCCTGTCGGCCAACTGGATGGCTGCCTGCGGCGAGCCTGGCGAGGATGCCGTGCTGTATGACACGGTGCGTGCAGTGGGCATGGAGTTCTGCCCGGCGCTGGGGCTGGCGATTCCGGTAGGCAAGGACTCGTTGTCCATGAAAACAGTGTGGGAAGCCGATGGCGAGCAACGCCGCATGAGTGCGCCGGTGTCCCTGATCGTCACTGCCTTTGCGCCGCTGCCGGACACGCGCGGGGTGCTCACTCCGCAACTTCGCACGGATCAGGGCAACAGCGAACTGATTTTGATTGATCTGGGCCGGGGCAAAAACCGTCTCGGTGGCTCGGTGCTGGCGCAGGTGTACGGGCGTATCGGCGACACGCCGCCGGATGCTGACAGCCCGGAAGACCTGACTGCCTTCTTTGAAGTCATCCAGGGGCTGAACCGCGAGGGCCGACTGCTGGCTTACCATGACCGCTCCGATGGTGGACTGTTTGCCACCTTGTGCGAAATGGCCTTTGCCGGTGGCTGCGGCTTTGATGTTTGCCTTGATGGGCCGGCCGAGGGTGATGCGGTGGCTGCGCTGTTTGCCGAGGAAGCCGGTGCGGTGGTGCAGGTGGTTGCCAGTGAGGTCGACGCCTTGATGGCGCGGCTGCAAGGGGCCGGGCTGGGCGAGTGCAGTCACCGACTCGGATCAGCGGTGCCCGGCCGCAGCTTGCGCTTCACCCTGGCCGGCAGGGAAGTGCTGGCAGGGGACCGTATTGAGTGGCGTCGCCTGTGGTCGGAAACCAGCTATCGCATGCAGGCGCTGCGTGATGATCCCGATTGTGCCCGCGAGGCCTTTGATGCGCTGCTGGATACCGATGATCCCGGCCTGAATGTTGAAGTGGGCTTTGACCCGGCCAAGGATGTCGCTGCGCCAATGATCGGCACTGGTGTTCGTCCACGCGCGGCCATCCTGCGTGAGCAGGGCGTCAACGGCCAGGTGGAAATGGCTGCGGCCTTTAACCGCGCCGGTTTCGAGGCTGTGGATGTGCATATGAGTGATCTGCTCTCGGGGCGCATTACGCTTGAGGGCTTTCATGGCCTGGCCGCCTGTGGCGGTTTTTCCTACGGCGACGTGCTCGGCGCCGGCGAGGGCTGGGCCAAGACGATTCTTTTCAACCCGCAGGTGCGGGCTGGTTTCGAGGACTTTTTTGCCCGCCAGGATACTTTTGCCCTGGGGGTTTGTAATGGCTGCCAGATGCTGGCGGCCCTTCAGGAACTGATCCCCGGTGCCGAAGGCTGGCCGCGTTTCGTGCGCAACCGTTCGGAACAGTTCGAGGCTCGCCTGTCACTGGTGGAGGTGTTGCCGTCGGCCTCGATTATGCTGGCCGGGATGGAAGGCTCGCGTCTGCCCATTGCCGTGGCGCACGGTGAGGGCCGGGCAGAGTTTGCCGGCGGCGGGGTGGAGCAGCTTGCTTCATCCTCCCGGCTGGCACTGCGCTATGTGGATAATTATGGCCAGGTAGCCGGACACTATCCCGCCAACCCCAACGGCTCGCCGCAAGGCCTGGCCGGCATCAGCAATGCCGATGGCCGGGTGACCATCATGATGCCGCATCCCGAGCGCATGATTCGTACCCTGTGCCATTCCTGGGCGCCACAGGACTGGGGCGAGGATGCCCCGTGGCTGCGCATGTTCCGCAATGCGAGGGTGTGGCTGGGGTAGCCGCCGGTTTATCGGGTTGGCATTCGGGCGCTCGTTTGCGTCAGGCGGCAGACGAGCTTTTTGACTTGATGCTGGACAAGGGCACACCGACTGTCGTTGTTGCTGACCCCGTGCCCTTGTGTGCTGACCTGACTCTTACCGGCTTGCGTTCCGGCAAAGTGCGGTTTTTGACGGCACTATCAGAGCCGTTATTGGAGTGAGCGCGCTGTGGTGTACCGTCAATCCGACCTGCGGTAATGCCCAGAAAAATCCTCAAACCCCTGTACAGACTTGAGGGGGGTACATGTCGCAGCATGGTCCAGAGGCGCCAGGGGCGAAGGAAAAAGCGCTGGAAAGCACGGCGTTGCATCTGTCTTACATTCACCCCGTAGGCGTGTTCATACCAGGACGTGTCGTTGTAGTAATCCCGCAGAGTGATATGTTCGACGGCGACCGGAGATTCTTTCATGGCCAGCTTGTGCATGGGCGTATTTTCCTGTGGCACAACCAGGTAAAAACCGGCCCAGGTCAACCGCGAGTTGACCGCGTAATCTATAGTGGCTTGTATTTCCTCTACTGTTTCCGTAGGGAAGCCAAGCATAAAGAAACCCTTGCTCAATATGCCTGCCTGGTCGCAGGCATTGATAACTTCCATTGCCTGATCGAGTTTGAGGTCTTTCTCGATCAATGCCTGCAGCCTCGGTGTGATGGTTTCAATGGCAACGGTGATTTGGAAAACGCCCATGCGAGCCATTAACGGGATATCTTCGATTTCGAAGATGTCCGCCCGGATGCCGTTGGGGAAGCAGAAGTGCAGCTTGCGTTCACCAAAGGTATCGATGACTTGCTGCGCAATCTTGCGCATGCGCGGTTTGTGCAGGTTGAAGATGTCGTCGATGATCTGGATTTCATCCACGTCGTAGGTGTTGTGCAGGAGATCGATTTCGGCCAGCACGTTTTCCGCCGAGCGCCAGCGGAATTTCTTGCCGAAGATGTCGTGGCAGTAGTTGCACTTGTAGGGGCAGCCGCGTGAGGTAAAGATGCCGGCGTAGCGCTTGCCCTTGAGCCAGCCGTTCTGGTTGGGACGCCGGGCATAAATGTCGAAATCCACCAGATCCCAGGCCGGCAGGGGCAGGGCGTCGAGGTCGGGGATGGAATCATAGCCGCCGTTTTCAATGTATTCGTTACCGGCTTCATGCCACCAGGTCAGTCCCTGAACCGTGCTCAGATCGCCTTTTTCAAGGAAGTGGATGCGAACAGCCTGAGCGAAGGTGCGCTCGGCCTCGCCATCGAAAGTCCAGTCGAAGCCGCCGATTTCGAGCACACGCCTGGGGCTGCTGTGAGTGTAGGGGCCGCCAATCGCGGTGATGATCTCCGGCCAGCGTTGTTTGATGGCCTGGCCGATCTGGTGGGAGGCCTCTGCCTCGTAGTTCAGGGCGCTGACACCGACCAGATCGTACTGGCCGATATCGGTGGTTTTGACGAGATCCGCAGGACTGTCTTCATGCAGGCGCAGGTCGAGTATGTCGACCTGTATGTCCTGAATATTTTCGCGCAGGTACGCAGCAAGGTAGAGCAAGCCCAGCGGCGGCTGGCAAATCGTGATAACGCTCGGCTGATAGGGCTTGATCAGAAGTATGCGGACCATGGGTGCTCTCCCCGGGGCGG
>SLRW01000061.1 GCA_007130745.1 Gammaproteobacteria bacterium | reverse complement strand
GAATTGCTGGAGAAGTGGGCGCGGGATTCCAAGATTCTCGACATCTTCGAGGGCACCCAGCAAATCCAGCAGCTCATCATTGCCCGCCAGCTGCTCGGCAAGAGTTCACGCGAGCTCAAATGAGGGAAACGTCGGCCCCTCGCTGCCGTCCCCGCGAAGGCGGGGACCCAGTGGGGGCTCCGATATGGCCTCTGGATTCCCACCGGCGCGGGAATGACAACAAACACCGAATACCGCGCAATTCGTCGTGGGTTTGTTTATTTTGATGACGCTATAATAATGGTTCTGCGTTGCCTCCATCAGTCAGGCGGGCGCTCGCCGCGCTGGATTTCCACTTCCCGTGAACCGGGCACCATCCAGCGCGCCAGCACAATGCCCACCTCGTAGAGCAAATAAGCCGGCACCGCCAGCAACGCCTGGGAAAACACATCCGGCGGCGTCAGCAACATCCCCAGTACAAAAGCCCCCACCAGCACATAAGCGCGCTTGCTAGCCAGCGCCGCCGGCGTGGTGAGACCCGCGCGCACCATAAGAATGGTGGCCACCGGAATCTGGAAAGCCGCACCAAAGGCAAGAAACAGGGTCAGCACGAAGTCCAGATAACGGGCGATATCGGTCATCACCGCCACATCCTGTGGCGCCATGGCAACAAAAAAACCCAGCACCAGCGGCAACACCACAAAATAGGCAAAGGCAATGCCCAGATAAAACAGCGCCGTGCTCATCGCCATCAGTGGCATCACAAAACGCCGCTCCTGCTGATAAAGCCCGGGCGCAATAAAGGCCCAGACGTGCCACAACACGACCGGCATGGCCAGAATCAGTGCGGATACCGCAGCCAGTTTGAAAGGCGCGAGAAAGGGGGAGGCCACCTCGGTGGCAATCATGCTGGTGCCTTCGGGCAGGTGTTGCAGCAGCGGCCCGGCAAGCAGCGTGTAGTACTCACGGGCGAACAGCGCCAGCGGCACCAGCAAGATAACCACCGCCAGCACACTCCACAGCAATCGCCGGCGTAATTCTGCCAGGTGCGCGACCAGTGGGGCGCCCTGCTGTTGTTCAGCCGCCGCGCTCACTGGCCCGACTCCCGCTTGGCGGATTCATCATCGGCTTGTCGCACGGGGGTGGTGGTGGAGTCAGATTCCATCTGGCGGTCTACCTCATCACGCACCAGACTCACCAAAGCACGCGCGCGGCGCACCCACAGACCGACCGTGCGCGCCGCGCCGGGCAAACGCTCAGGGCCAATTACCAGCAGCGCCACCAGCAGGATCAGCAGCAGTTCCCAGAAGCCGACATCAAACATCCGATTGCCCCGGGGCGAACCGCCACCGCGTCATGGAATGATCAGGAGGATTTCTTGCTGCCCTGTGCGGCCTTGCGTTTAGCGCGGCCGCCCGTGCTCTCCGACTCGGTGGTGGCCGTCGATTCAATTGCAGCAGAAGACTCATCAGCATCCTGTTCATCTTCCTTCTCGCCTTCGCGCACGGCACTGCGAAAGCTCTTCAGCGCCGAACCCAGATCACCGCCCAGGCTACGCAGCCGGCTGGTCCCGAACAGCAGCACCACGATGACCAGAATGATCAGCAACTGCCAGATACTGATACCACTCAACATGCCTGTTCTCCATCGGTTGCCGGGCTCACACCTGAGCCCGGGTCAGTCCCCGCCGCGCGAAGCCTTTTCTTCCAGCCCCGAGACACCTGTACGACGCTGCAGCTCCTCAAGCACATCCTCGGGCCGCAGCTCCTGCGAGGCAAGCAACACCAGGGTATGAAACCACAAATCGGCCACCTCATGCACCAGCGCCTTGCGATCACCGTCGCGAGCGGCCAGCAGGGTCTCGGTGGCTTCCTCGGAGATCTTGCGAAGAATACTGTCCAGACCCCGGGAATACAGCGAAGCCACATAGGAGCTGTCCGGGTCCGCTCCGCGGCGGGCCTCCAGCACCCCGGCCAGCTCAGCCAGAATCCGGCGTTCGTCACTCATTGCGCTCATCCGTTGAATAAAGTGTCGCCGGGTCGGTCAGCACCTCTTCATCCACCACCCAGCGCAGCCCGTCCAGGCGCTTGAAAAAGCAGCGCCGGCGCCCGGTATGACACGCCACATCGCCGTGCTGGACAACCCGCAGCAGCACCGTATCACCGTCACAGTCCAGACGCACCTCGCGCACTTCCTGTACATTGCCGGACTGCTCCCCCTTGTGCCAGAACCGCCCGCGTGAACGCGACCAGTAGACGGCCTCGCCCAACTGCAGGGTCCGGGCCAGCGATTGGCGGTTCATCCAGGCCATCATCAACACCTGACCGTCGCCCGCATCCTGGGCGATCACCGGCACCAGCCCGTCGGCGTTCCATTTGATTTCATCCAGCCACTGCTCGTCCTGTGCCGCCATCACTGCCTGACCTCAATGCCCTGCCCGGCCATATAGGCCTTGGCCTCGCCCACACTGTGTTCGCCGAAATGAAAAATACTCGCCGCCAGCACGGCGTCCACCCCGCCAGCGTTCACACCCTCGGCCAGATGCGCCAGCGAACCCACGCCACCGGAAGCAATCACCGGCACCGGCACGGCATCCCCCACAGCACGCAACAGCTCGATATCAAAACCCTCACGCGTGCCATCACGATCCATGCTGGTAAGCAGAATCTCTCCGGCACCCCGGGCGACCATCTCGCGCGCCCAGGCCACGGCATCCAGGCCGGTATCACGCCGGCCGCCATGCGTAAAAACTTCCCACCGCGGGGCGTCACCGCCATCTTTCACCCGCCGCGCATCAATCGCCACCACAATACACTGCGAGCCAAAGCGCCGGGCCGCCTCGGCCACAAAGTCAGGATCATGCACCGCAGCGGTGTTGATCGCCACCTTGTCTGCGCCGGCGCGCAACAACCGCCGGATATCCTCGCAACTGCGCACCCCCCCACCCACCGTCAGCGGGATAAACACCTGGCCGGCGACTTCCTCGACCACATGAATCAGGGTTTCACGTTCATCAGAGCTGGCGGTGATATCCAGAAAACACAGCTCATCCGCGCCTTCGGCATCATAGCGCCGGGCGATCTCCACCGGATCACCGGCATCGCGGATATCCACAAACTGCACGCCCTTGACCACGCGGCCGGCATCCACGTCCAGACATGGAATGATGCGGGTGGCCAGACTCACTGCGAGGTCAACTCGTCGGCCAGTTTCTGCGCATCGGCCAGATCCAGGGTTTTCTCGTACAGCGCCCGACCGATAATCGCGCCGTCAATACCCTCCTCGGCCACCTCGCACAGGCGCTTGACGTCGTCAATCGAAGACACCCCGCCGGAGGCAATCACCGGCACACTGACATTACGCGCCAGCGCCACGGTGGATTCCACGTTGAAGCCCTGCATCATGCCGTCGCGACTGATATCCGTGAAAACAATGGCGCTTACGCCATCATCCTCAAGCCGGCGCGCCATATCATCCACGCTGTGGTTGGACATCTTGGACCAGCCGTCGATGGCGACCTTGCCGTCTTTGGCATCCAGTCCGACGATAATCCGCCCCGGAAATTCCACGCACACGTCATTGACGAAATGCGGCGAGCTCACCGCGCGGGTGCCGATAATGACCCAGGTCACATCCGCATCCAGATAGGCCTGCACAGCATCCTCGTCGCGAATCCCGCCGCCGACCTGTACATCCATATCGGGGAAGCTATGGGCAATCTCGCGAATGATGGCCGTATTCACCGGCTCACCACGAAGCGCGCCGTCCAGATCCACCAGATGCAGCCGGCGCGCGCCGGCATCAAACCACTGCCCGGCCACCGCCACCGGATCATCCGAAAACACCGTGACATCATCCATACGCCCCTGCCGCAGGCGCACACACTTGCCATCCTTGAGATCAATCGCCGGTATCAAAAGCATGCCTTGTACTCCATCGCACCACGAAACATTATCTGACGTCCTGTCATCGCGCGAGCGCCGCGCGTGGCCCGGCAACCCGCTGCATCTCGCCGTCCCAGTGCACAAAATTGCGCAGCAGCGCCAGCCCTGCCTGCTGACTTTTCTCGGGGTGAAACTGCACCGCGAACAGATTATCCGCCGCCAGCGCGCTGGCGAAGCGAACACCGTGTTCAGTGGTCGCAGCCACGCCTTCACTATCGGCCGGAGCGTAGTAGCTGTGCACAAAATAAAAGCGGCTGCCGGGGTCAATTCCGGCCCACAATGGATGCTCAGCTAGCGGCGCCACCTGATTCCAGCCCATGTGCGGAACCCGCAGCCGGCGGCCGGCAGCATCAGTGGTCTCATCAAAACGTCGGATGCGGCCGCGCAATAACCCCAGGCAGCTCACACCGTCATTCTCGTCACTGTTTTCGAGCAATGCCTGCATACCGAGACAAATCCCCAGCACCGGCCGGGTTCGCACCGCCTCACGGATGACCTCGTCCAGACCCAGGCGCTGCAATTCACTCATACAGTCAGCGATCGCGCCCACGCCGGGGAATACCAGCCGATCGGCACGCCGTAATACTTCCGGCGCGCCGCTGATAATCACCCGTTCACGCGCGCTGACATGCTCCAGCGCCTTGGCGATGGAGTGCAGGTTACCCATTCCATAATCGATGACAGCAATGCGGCTCATGGGAGAGATCGCGCTCTTCAACTCACTGCTTACAAACTACCCTTGGTCGACGGCGTCACCCCGGGAATACGCGGGTCCTGTTCCGCCGCCATGCGCAAGGCCCGGCCGAAGGCTTTGAAAATGGTCTCGGCGATATGATGGGCGTTGCTGCCACGGATATTATCCACGTGCAGGGTCATCCGCGCGTGGTTGACCAGCCCCTGGAAAAACTCCGCCACCAGGTCCACGTCAAAATCGCCAATCCGTGCGCGCGGATAATCGGCCACATAGGTCAACCCGGGGCGCCCGGAGAAATCCACAACCACCCGTGACAGAGCCTCGTCCAGCGGCACATAGGCATGCCCGTAACGACGGATACCCCGCTTCTCACCCAGCGCATCGCTCAGCGCCTGGCCCAGCGTGATGCCTACATCCTCCACCGTGTGATGGGCATCCACCTCCAGATCACCGCGCGCGCGAATGGTCAGATCGACCAGGCCGTGGCGGGCGATCTGTTCCAGCATGTGGTCAAAAAAAGGCACGCCGGTATCGAGTTCGGCTTTGCCACTGCCATCCAGGTTGAGCTCGACCCGGACTTCGGTCTCCAGGGTCTTGCGCTCAATGCTGGCGCTGCGTTGGGACTTTTTATTCATGACGGGATCCACGGGGATGATTCCATGCGGTATTCATGTCGGACAAGCATAACCCGAACAGCCACTACGGTCGAAGTATTGTATCGGGTGATGTCTCCAGGAAACGCTGATTAATTCGTCGCGCCTCAGACTTTGCCAGAAAGTCAGCATCAAGGCGCGGCTTTGAAAGCGTATCGAGATACGGTGAAAAGGCGCAACGCCGAGGCTGAATTTCTGGCAATAACCCGTTGAGACGTGAAAAATTAATCAGCTTTCCCTAGTCCGGGATATACACCCAGGCACGTGACGCACCGTAACGCTGCGCCAGTGCGTTGCCGAGTTCACGCGCCTGCGCCTCGTCGGCAAAGCCGGACAATCTTACACGATGCCACTGCCGACCCTGCACCAGAGTGGGCGACAGGCGAACGGGATAACCCTCCGCCACCAGTTCATCGACAATACCGGCGGCCACGTCTTCATCGCGCAGGGAAATCAGATTGGCGACCCAGGGGCCTGCTTCACTCAGCCCGTCAACGCGCCCGTCCGTGCGCAGCGCCTCAATCCGGCGCTGCACAACCTCCTTGTCCAGCTGCCCCTGCTCCATCCGGCCATTATCCAGGCGATACCAGCTGCGCGGTTCGCTGTATCGCAAGGCCATCAATTCCACCGCCGGGGCAGCCACCCGAACTTCGCCCGCAACCAGTAACAGCTCGCCGGCACCTGCACGCACCCCCGCCAGCAATTCTCCGCTATTGACCTCCACCTGCAAGCGCCCTGCCAGCAATTGCAGCTTTTCGGTGAAACCACCCACGGGCCCGGCATAACGCAGCATACCGGCGTCAAGCGACAGGCGCAGGGGAGCCAGTTCCGTCACCGTCAAGGCACTTCCCGCGTCCAGTTCAAGCGTGCTGCCATCACCCGGTTCAAGCCGCACCGCTGCCTCATCCCCGGTGCGCAACGTATCCCCGGCCTGCAAACTCGTACCAGGCACCAGCGCCACTGTCTGCTCGCCGCGCTCAAGCCACACCGGCGGCACCAGCAACGTAACGCTGGCCGCCTGCGCCACAGCGGGCGCAAGGAGCAGCAAAAACACCCAGCCAGTCTGTTTCAGAAACATACCCTGCTTCCTTGTTCGAATATTGGGGAACTGACTCATGGCTCAATCTCCGGCGACACCTGCAACCAGAAACTAACCGGGCCTTCATTGACCAGGCTAACCTGCATTTCAGCGCCAAAACGGCCGCTTTGCACCTCACCATGGTGCTGTTCACGTGCTTGTGAGCAGATGAAATCCATCAGCACCCGAGCCTGCGGCGGCGGCGCGGCTCGATCAAAGCCCGGCCGATTGCCCTTGCGAGTGGTAGCGGCAAGCGTGAACTGGGGCACCAGCAGGAGCCCGCCTCCGGTATTGGCAAGACTCAAGTTCATACGGTCCTGCTCATCACCAAACACGCGGTAGGTCAGCAGACGTTCGAGCAGTCGCAGTGCAGACGCCTCGGTGTCACCGCGCTCTACCCCGACCAGCACCAGCAATCCGGCGGCAATCTCCGCCACGCACTCACCGTCGACACGCACTTCGGCCCGACTGACTCTTTGCAAAAACCCGATCAAGATATCGCCCGCTCACACGCAACCGACTGCAAGTGGCGAATCATGCCATGGCCCGGGAGCCCTCACAAACCGCTGTTAACGCCCCCGGCCACAGGGTAAGCATATGCTTACATAGAGTATAGCGACTCGCCGACTGAGTCATTGACGTGGCTGGGGCAATATGAACCCTGACGGAGCATAACAATGCCGGGGAACAGGCCCGGGGAGGGAACCCCGGAGCGGACAGGGATTCGCCCGCATCAAAAGCACAAGCCCCGTCTGCGGCAGGGAACGCCGCGACTCCCGCG
>SLRW01000087.1 GCA_007130745.1 Gammaproteobacteria bacterium | reverse complement strand
GCCGCTTTAATATTCATTTTTGTCGGTATAAGGCGCCGCCGGGGCGCGGTGGGATGTTATGGCCAGAAATGTTGTTGTGATCGGCACCCAGTGGGGTGACGAGGGCAAGGGCAAGATCGTGGATCTGCTCACGGATCGCTGTGCTGCCGTGGTGCGTTTCCAGGGTGGGCACAATGCCGGCCATACGCTGGTGATTGATGGCGAACGCACGGTGTTGCATCTGATTCCCTCGGGTGTCTTGCGTGAAGGGGTGACGTGTCTGATAGGTAACGGGGTGGTGATTTCCCTGGATGCCCTGGCCGAGGAAATGCAGATGCTGGAAGCGCGCGGGGTGCCTGTGCGCGAGCGCCTGCGCATCAGCCCGGCTTGCCCGCTGGTATTGCCCTCGCATGTGGCACTGGACCAGGCGCGCGAGAAGGCGCGGGGTAAAAAGGCCATTGGCACCACCGGGCGGGGCATTGGCCCGGCCTATGAGGACAAGGTGGCCCGCAGCGGAGTACGGGTTGGCGACCTGTTTCATCGCGAGTTGTTCGCGGAGAAGCTGGGACGCTTGCTGGATTATCACAATTTTGTGCTGCGCGAATATTTTGATGCGCCGACACTGGCCTTTGAGCAAGTGTTGTCGCAGTTACTGGCGCACGTGGACCTGATCCGGCCGATGGTGGATGACGTCACCGGTCGGCTGGCACGCATCCGGCAGGATGGTAATAACGCCCTGTTCGAAGGCGCGCAGGGCTCGCTGCTGGACGTGGATCATGGTACCTACCCTTATGTGACATCCTCCAATACCACGGCGGGCGGGGCGGCTACCGGCACCGGTGTGGGGCCGCGCGATCTCGACTACGTGCTGGGCATCGTCAAGGCCTATACCACGCGCGTGGGCGCCGGGCCTTTTCCCACCGAGCTGTTCGACAGCGATGGCGAAGAACTGGCGAGACGGGGCAATGAATTCGGTGCGACCACCGGTCGGCCCCGGCGTTGCGGCTGGTTTGATGCCGTGGCCATGCGCCGTTCGGTGTTGACCAACAGCGTGTCCGGCCTGTGTATTACCAAGCTGGATGTGCTCGACGAGATGGATACCATCCGCATTTGCGTGGGTTACCGCAGCGGCGGGGAGGAAATTCCGGAGTTGCCGCTGGGCGCCGAGGCGCTGGCTGATTGTGAACCGGTGTATGAGGAATGGCCGGGCTGGAAGCAGTCCACGCTGGGAGTTCGGGATCGCACTGAATTGCCGCAGGCCGCGGCAGAGTATCTGGCCCGTATAGAGGAGCTGGTGGATACGCCCATTGATATTATTTCCACCGGCGCTGATCGGCGTGACACGATAATTGTGCGCCACCCCTTCGACGAGCAGGCCTGAAAAGCGGTAACTGCTCGATATATGGGCGTATTCTCTGTACAGTTGCGGGAATTAAAGGCCTGCTGAGACGCGACGAATTGATCAGCGTTTCCTTAATCGGGGGCATTAAAAAAGGCTCCCGGGTTCGGGAGCCTTTGGCAAGGTGGTGCCGAGAAGAGGACTTGAACCTCCACGGGGTTTCCCCCACTAGCACCTGAAGCTAGCGCGTCTACCAATTCCGCCATCTCGGCACGGCTCACGAGCCTGCTTGCAAGCCCGGACCGTGGCGCGAGACTTTACTCATTTACACCGGTGGCTGTCAATTGCTCCAGCCACCGCAACACAGGAAACAGGCAGTACATGAATCAGCACAATGACTGGCGACAGCGTGACCCGGACTATGCGCAGGAAAAGCAGCGCTATGATCGCCCCGCGCCCAGCCGCCGTTTTATTCTCCAGGAGCTGGAAGCTGCCGGCACCCCGCGCAATCTCGAACAGATGGTTGAGCGCATGGGGCTTGAGGACGAGGAAGATATAGAGGGCTTGAGACGGCGCCTGGTAGCGATGGCGCGGGACGGCGAGATTGCCGAAAACCGGCGTGGAGATTTCGGCCTCATCGAGCGCATGGACATGGTGCGTGGCCGGGTCATCGGGCATGCCGACGGCTTTGGCTTTCTGGTGCCCGAGGACGGCTCTTCCGATCTGTACCTGTCGCCGCGCGAAATGCGCACCCTGTTGCACGGTGATCGTGCCCTGGTCCGGGTCCGCGGCGTGGACCGCCGGGGTCGGCGCGAAGGTGCGGTGGTCAAGGTGCTGGAGCACAACACCACCCAGATCGTGGGCCGGGTGCACCGCGAGAGCGGCGTGGTGCTACTGCAGCCGGATAACCGGCGCATAGCCCAGCCGGTGTTGTTGCCTGATGCCGCGCAGAGTGATGTGCGCGAGGGCCAGATGGTGGTGGCGGATGTGATTGAGCCGCCCACCAAACATTCGCCGCCCGTGGGCCGGATTCGCGAAATTCTTGGCGATCACATGGCGCCCGGGATGGAAATTGACGTGGCGATCCGGGTGCACGGGATACCGCATGAATGGCCCGAGGGTGTGGATGCAGAGGCACGCCAGTTCAGCGAGGAGGTGCCTGAAGCGGCCAAACAGGGGCGGCGCGATATCCGTGATCTGCCGCTGGTGACCATTGATGACATTACCGCCCGGGATTTTGACGATGCACTGTACTGCGAGCGTCATGGTAATGGCTGGCGCCTGATTGTGGCGATTGCCGAGGTCTCGTGGTACGTGGAGGCCGGCAGTGAGATTGACAAGGAGGCCCAGGTCCGTGCGACTTCGGTCTATTTCCCGGCCCAGGTGGTGCCCATGTTGCCGGAGGTGCTCTCTAATGGCCTGTGCTCACTTAACCCTGATGTAGACCGCCTGTGCATGATCTGCGAGATGCAGGTGGATGCGCAGGGCCGCGTGACCGACTCCACTTTTCACGAGGGGCTGATGCGCTCGTCGGCCCGCCTGACCTATAACCAGGTGGCGGCGGCTGTGGAAAGTCGTGAACCGAGCGCTCGCGATGAAATCAGCCATGTGCTGCCACAGGTGGAGGCCCTGTACGAGGTGTTTGCGGTGTTGCGCAAGGCCCGCGAAAAGCGCGGTGCGATTGATTTTGATTCCTCCGAGGTCAAGTTCGAGTTTGACGAAAATCGCAAGATTTCGCAGGTGGTGCCGGTTACACGCCATGACGCCCACAAGCTGGTTGAGGAATGCATGATCGCCGCCAACGTGGCGGCGGCCCGGTTTCTGGAGAAAAACAAGTTTCCGTTGTTGTACCGGGTTCACGAACGCCCGGTGGAAGATCGCATCGTTGACCTGCGCGCCTTCCTCGGTGAAATCGGTATGCAGCTCGGCGGAGGCGAGGAGCCACAGTCGGCGGATTTCGCGCGGGTTTCTCGTGAGGCACAGCAGCGCCAGGACAGCCGGCTGATCCAGATGGCCTTGCTGCGCACCTTGTCGCGTGCTGAATACACGCCGGAGAATGCCGGGCATTTTGGGCTCGCGCTGGAGTCCTACGCCCATTTTACTTCGCCTATACGGCGCTACCCTGACCTGCTGGTGCATCGTGCCATTCGTGCCGCGCTCAGCGGCCAGCAACCGGCTGACTTCCGCTACAGCCATGGCGACATGGAGAAACTGGGTATTCATTGTTCCATGGCCGAGCGCCGGGCGGATGACGCCACCCGCGATGTGGAGGACTGGTTGAAGTGCGAGTTCATGCTGGACCGGGTAGGGGAAGAGTTTGCCGGCACGATCGCCACGGCCACGCCTTTCGGTCTGTTTGTGCGCCTGGATGATCTCAACGTCGAGGGGCTGGTGCACGTGAGCGCGCTGGACAACGACTATTACCACTTCGAGGCCGTCAGTCATCGGCTTATCGGCGAGCGCACCCGCAAAGTCTACCGGGTGGGTGACCGGCTGCGAGTGAAGGTCATGCGCGTGGATCTGGACGAGCGCAAGATTGATTTCGAGCCTGCCGGTGAAGACAGCATTCCCGCGGACATGGCGGTTCGTGGCAAACGCAGTGGCGGCGGGGGCAAGGGAAAATCAGGCCCCGGTGGCAAGAAAAAAACAGGTGCTGGTGGTAAAAAACCGGAGTCGGGTAGCAAGCAATCAGGCTCGGATGACAAGAAGTCTGGTTCCGGGGGCAAGTCGCGCAGATCCAGACGCCGGGGCAACAAAAAGCAGTGAGTACGGTGAACGAAACGGTGGCCGGGCTGCATGCGGTACAGGCGTGTCTGGCCAACGACCCGGAGCGGGTGCAATTGCTCTGGGTACAGCAAAACCGGCGTGATGGTCAGGTGGCCGAATTGCTGCGTCAGGCTGAGGCCGCGGGGATCAGTGTGCAACCGGTATCCCGCCGTGAGCTGGACCAGCGCTGGCCGGGTCTGCGTCACCAGGGCCTGGTGGCCGAATGCCGCCCCCGGCCGCGCCTGTCGGAAAAGGATCTGGAAGCAGCCCTGACCGGCCTTGCCTTGCCTTTGGTGCTGGTGCTCGACGGTGTGCAGGATCCGCGCAATCTTGGTGCCTGCATGCGCACCGCGCTGGCGGCGGGGGTAGACGGAGTGGTGATTCCGCGTGACCGTGCCGCCGGGCTGACACCCGCAGCCCGCAAGGCGGCCGCCGGTGCCGCGGAAACACTGCCCTTGTATGAAGTCACCAATCTGGCGCGTTCGCTGCGCATGATGCGTGAGCTGGGTGTGTTTGTGACCGGTGCGGAAGCAGATGCGCCAACATCGCTCTACCAGGCAAATCTTGGTGGCCCGCTGGCGCTGGCGCTGGGCGGCGAACAAAAAGGTCTGCGCCGGCTGACGCGCGAGCTGTGTGACCAGCGGGTGCATATCCCGCAGGCGCCGGGCAGTGACAGTCTTAATGTGTCGGTGGCGGCGGGGGTGTGTTTGTTTGAGGCTGTGCGCCAGCGCAGTGTTTGATCCCGCGCTTCGCGTGGGTGTTTTCCGTTTTCAGAGGGCGGGCGCTCGGGATATCGGCGGCCTGATCGGGATAGCGCTGTGGTGCGTCAGGCGCCATAAAATCCTTAACCATTAAGATCATGAAGGGCTTGAAAACTCAGAGAAAATGAGTCGGTATTTGGTGTCGTCACCCCCGCGAAAGCAGGGGCCCAGAGGCGCTGCAGGTGGTGTCTGGATTCCCGCTTTCGCGGGAATGACGGGAACCGCTAAACACCGATGACCACTCAGTTACCCGAATCTCCATGCTATCCGGGTATCCGCCCCGGAGATCTCAGTCGCCCCCAATATTCATCCCTTCATGCTTGGCTTTTTTGATCTTTTCTTTGTGAGCCTGGCGGGCTTTGCCAGAAATAAGATCCCTTCGTAAGCTTCCCCAAATCCCGGACAGGTCAAAAGTAGAGCTTTCAAACTGTTCGCTTGACGGGGAAGCTTACGCTTACGCTTCATGGTTGCCTTTTTTTGATTTTTTCTTTGCGGGGCTTGGCGCGCGCGCCGTGAGTTGCTTTCAAGCTGCGGAAAACGGTAAACGGGACACGGTAAACTCCCCGTGGAGCGGGATAAATACAACTTTCCCGCTTTCCATCCTTCCAGCCTACAACGGCCGCGCGAGCCCGCGCGGCCGTTGTTACCCGAATGTATCGGATTGTGGGCTTTGGGCGTAGAAGGGGGCGATGTGTTCGGCGATGAGTTCGGCGGTTATTTTGCGGCCTTCCGGGGTATTTTGTAGATCGGTGGATTCTTCCGGGTCTTCCTGCAGGTCGAAGAGTTGCTGCGGGGTCAGGGTATTGCGCTCTACGACGAGTTTCCATTTTTCTGTGGCGAGCATCGCGAAGTCGGCGATTTCCGCGATGACCGCGCCTTCGGGCTCCGCCTCGCCGCGGAATGCGGGCAACAGGCTGCGCCCGGCGTGGCCTTCAAGGCTGGCGTTGCCGATGTCCAGGATGGTGGCGGTGAGATCGAGCCCCTGGACGGGCGTGGCGTTTTCGCCGCCGGCCCTATCGTCGGTGCCGGTCGGCGGGACGACAATGCCGGGCACGCGAGCGGCGGCGTGGTAGAAGATGCTTTTGCCGAAGAAGCCGTGGTCGCCGAGCATTTCGCCGTGGTCAGAGTTAATAATGATCCAGGTGTTGCCGCGTAGTCCAAGCCGCTCGAGCTCGTCGACGACGCCGCCGATCACGGCATCTACCTGGGTGCAGTTGGCGTAGTATTGCTCGACTGCCCGGGCCTTTATATCGTCACCAGCGCCGGCGAGGGTGCGGCCCTTGATATTCCAGCCGATGAACTCGCCGTAGGCGTTGTCCGGCAGGGGTGGGGGGGTGGTGAATTGACGGGATGCCCCCAGCCCGCGATAGCGCGCTGCATAGGCCTCCGGTGCGTCGTATGGCGGATGGGGACCAACCGGCGCCATCCAGAGGAAGAATGGCTGGTCTTCGGGGCGCTGCTGCAGGAAGTTCCTGGCTTGTCGCCCGACGTATGCATCCAGCGTGTCTTCCGGCTCGAGCGGTTCGGGCGATAAGGTGAAGATGCCTGGTTGTGTCGGGGATTGTGCGGCATGGTGCCTGTACCAGAGGTCATATAAGCCACGTTCGCGCAGGAACGCGGTGTAGTTGGTGATGGTGCCGCTGAGCAGGGTGGTCTTGTCCAGCTCTTCGGCAACGAAGTCGAAACCGTAGCGCTGGATCCAGGGTACGGTGTCACGGAGGTCATTGGTTTCATCAAATTTTTGCCGAACTTTGTCTGCGGCGGCTTTGGCGCTTTCCGTGACGTCCTTGCGGTCGGGTGAGTAGGGGCCCGGGGGGAGGTCGAAGTGCATCTTGCCGGCCAGGCCGGTCCAGTAGCCTGCGTCGCGCATACGCTGCGGCAGTGTCCAGTGGGCATCCGGCCAGGGGAAGTGCTTGCGTCCTGACCAGGGTGTCAGATGATTGTCCCGGAGGCCGTGGTCTCGTGGGTGGCGGCCGGTGACCAGCGATGCCCTGGATGACTGGCAGACGGGCGAGTCGCAATAGGTGGTGCTGAACTGAAATCCGCGGGCGCGCAGGGCGTCGGTATTCGGCGTGTAGACCTGTGAGCCTTGGATGCTGCCCATGGCGTCATATCGCCACTGATCGGGCGTAATGAAGACGATGTTGGGTTGTTTGCCTGACATCATATTGTCGTTTCCGGTGGGCAAGGCAACTGGGCGAGTCTAGCATTTTGGCCCACGCTGGTGCGTGGGCGTTGTAAGTGGGAAAGTGGGGAGGTGGGAAAGAACCCGGCGCTTTGCGCCTGGCGTTTCAGGTTTTAAGACATCCCAGGACCCAAGATTT
>SLRW01000106.1 GCA_007130745.1 Gammaproteobacteria bacterium | reverse complement strand
TGACTTCCATATAGGTGGCTTCATCAAGCTCGGGGTTGTGGGCATTGCTGAGCTGCTCCACCTCGCCGGCGGCGATGGTGTTGCTGGCGTCGGCGAGCAGCTTGAGCACCCGCAGGCTGTCGCTGGTGACCATGAGCTGGAAAGCGCGCGAATAGATAAAATCACCCACCAGCACGCTGGCCTCGTTGCCCCAGCGCTGGTTGGCGGTCTCGCGGCCCCGGCGCAGGCGCGAATCATCGACCACGTCGTCGTGCAACAGGGTGGCGGTGTGAATAAACTCGATGCAGGCGGCCATGTTGATGTACACGTTATCTTTTTCACTGCAGCCGCAAGCGCGCGCGCTCATAAGTACCAGCGCGGGGCGCAGGCGCTTGCCGCCGCTGTTGACGATGTAGTGGCCGAGCTGACCAATCAGGGGCACATCGGAGGACAGTGAGTCGTGCACCAGCTTGTCCACGCGCTCCATGTCATTGGCAATGGGGGCCAGTATTTCGCTCAGGTCCATCTTGCGTTTCCGTGTGGCTGGGCTGGACAGGTTCAGACCGTGGGCAGGATATACCAGCGACTGCTTGCATGACCAATGCCGATTACCCCCGGGCAAGGCTGTTTGCGCTTCCGGATCATCGCTGAGGGTTTGACCTTGAGCCCGCTCACGGCTACAATCCGCCGTCTTTCACGCAGGTCCATCGCACTTTCGGAGAACATCCTGATGTACGCGGTTATTCGTACGGGCGGCAAGCAGTACCGGGTCGCAGAAGGCGACGTGTTGCGCGTCGAGAAGCTTTCAGGCGAGCCCGGCGCCACAGTCGAGTTTGATGAAGTGCTGATGGTCGGCGAAGGCAAGGATGTCACTATTGGCAAGCCGCTGGTCAGTGGCACCAGCGTCAAGGCGAAGATTGTGGGCGCCGTGCGTGGTGACAAGATCGAGATCATCAAGTTCAAGCGCCGCAAGCACCACATGAAGCGCCAGGGTCACCGCCAGGATTACACCGAGGTGGAGATTACCGGCATCGGCGGTGGCAAGGGCGGCAGCAGCGCGAAGGTGAAGCCCGCCGAAGCGGCTGACAAGCCGGCCGAAAAGAAAGCCGCCACCCCGGCGAAGAAGCCGGCAGCCAGCAAGGCCGGCACCGACAAGAAGCCGGCGGCGAAGAAGGCAGCCAGCACCGCGAAGAAGTCCGCTTCGACCACGAAGAAGGCTTCGACCGCGAAGAAGGCCCCGGCCAAAAAGGCTCCTGCCAAAAAAGCACCGGCCAAAAAATCATCCAAAGACAGTGACAAGTAATTCGCACGCTTTTCAGAGGTAAGTTCTCATGGCACACAAGAAAGCAGGCGGCAGTACTCGTAACGGTCGCGACTCAGAGTCAAAACGTCTTGGCGTGAAGCTCTTCGGTGGCCAGGCGGCCCGCGCCGGCAACATCCTGGTGCGCCAGCGCGGTACGCGCTTTCATGCTGGCGAGAACGTTGGCCTGGGGCGTGATCACACGCTGTTCGCACTTGCCGACGGCAAGGTGAAGTTCGCCACCCGTGGTCCGCACAGTCGCAAATTCGTCAGCATCGAAACTGACTGAACGGCGGGCATCCGGACGTGTTAAAAGCCCCGTGATGCCACGGGGCTTTTTTTATGCCAGCGGTTCTCCTGGAACCGAGTGTTCAGTTTTCAGAAGGAGTAAAGTGCGCCCTGATGGGCGCAAGTCTGAAAACTGAACACTTAAAACTCATTGCGAAGCAATGCCATGAAATTCGTTGATGAAGCCACAATTGATGTGCAGGGCGGGCGCGGCGGCGATGGCTGCGTGAGCTTCCGGCGCGAAAAGTTTATTGCCAAAGGCGGCCCCGACGGGGGTGACGGTGGCGATGGCGGCAGCGTGTGGCTGGAGGCCGATGGCAACATCAACACCCTGGCGGATTTCCGCGTGACACGTAAATTCAAGGCGAAGGCCGGGGAGGCCGGCGCCGGACGCCAGCGTACCGGCGCCAGTGGCGGTGACGAGGTGGTGCCGGTGCCTACGGGTACGCTGGTCTATGACGAGGCCACCGATGAACTGCTGGGCGATCTGGTCGAACACGGCCAGCGCTTGTTAGTCGCCCGCGGCGGATGGCACGGCATAGGTAATGCCCGCTACAAGAGCAGCACTAACCGCGCGCCGCGCCAGAGCTCCCCCGGCAAGCCGGCCGAGGCGCGGCGGCTGCGCCTGGAGCTCAAGTTGTTGGCGGATGTGGGTCTGGTGGGCTTGCCCAATGCCGGCAAGTCGACCCTGATCCGGGCGGTCTCAGCCGCCCGCCCGCGAGTGGCGGATTATCCCTTTACTACGCTGCATCCGCACCTGGGTGTGGTGCGCGTAGAGCAGCACCGCAGCTTTGTGATGGCCGATATCCCGGGTTTGATCGAGGGCGCGGCCGAGGGCGCGGGGCTGGGCATACAGTTCCTCAAGCACATCCAGCGCACCGGCCTGTTGTTGCATCTGGTGGATATGGGCCCGCGCAGTGATGACGGCAGCCCGGCGCAAGATGTGCGCACCATTGAACAGGAGCTGGGGGCTTTTGATCCGCAGTTGCTGGAGCGCGAGCGCTGGCTGGTGCTGAACAAGATGGATCTGCTGCCGGTGGACGAGCGTGATGCTGCGATCAAGGCGCTGGTAGATGCGCTGGACTGGCAGGGGCCGGTGTATGCTATCTCGGCGGTGAGTGGTGAGGGCACCGAGCGGCTGGCGCAGGAGATCATGCGCGCGCTGGATGAGCGCCGTGAAGAAGATCAATAAATCGTTTCAGGTTTAAGGTTTTAAGACGTTTTGAGACCTAAAACCTTAAACCTGAAACGTAAAACATCCGCGCGAAGCGCAGTGGAGCACTTATGAAAGACCGCGAGGCATACGGCGCCAGCCGGCGCTGGGTCGTCAAGGTGGGCAGCTCGCTGGTCACCAACGACGGCCGCGGGCTGGATGAGCAGGCGATCTCCACCTGGGTGGACCAGATTGCGGCGCTGCATGCGGCAGGCAAGCGCTTTGTGGTGGTGTCTTCCGGTGCGGTGGCGGCGGGGCTGGTGCGCCTGGGCTGGTCGCGCCGGCCCGAACCGCTGAACGAGCTTCAGGCCAGCGCGGCGGTAGGGCAGATGACCCTGGTGCAGGCCTGGGAGCGTGCTTTTCAGCGCCACGGCCTGCATACCGCGCAGGTATTGTTGACCTATTCCGATCTCACCGACCGCGAGCGTTATCTGAATGCCCGCAGCACATTGCGTACGCTGCTGGAGCTGGATGTGATCCCGGTGGTCAATGAGAACGATACCGTGAGCACCGAGGAGCTGCGCTTTGGTGATAACGACACCCTGGCCGCGCTGGTGACTAACCTGGTGGAGGCTGAGCTGTTGGTGATTCTTACCGACCAGGACGGCCTGTACGAGGAAGACCCCCGGCGCAATCCTGATGCTATGCTGGTAGCCGAGGCCGACGCTGGCGATGAGCGCCTGGCGGCGATGGCCACGCCCACGCCCGGCGCGCTGGGGCGTGGCGGCATGCAGACCAAGCTGGTCGCGGCCCGCCATGCCGCCAACAGTGGTGCCGGCACAATTATCGCCAGCGGGCGGGACAGTCAGACGCTGCAGTACATTGCCGACGGTCATGTCACAGGCACTTTGTTGCATCCCCGGCGTGAGCCGCTGGCGGCACGCAAGCAGTGGATCAGCAGCCATCTGCGCCAGCGCGGCGCGCTGCTGCTGGACGAAGGTGCGGCGAAAGTCATCGGTGATGCCGGGCGCAGTCTGCTGGCGGTGGGCGTGGCTGGCGTCGAGGGTGACTTTCAGCGCGGCGATGTGGTGGCCCTGCGCGCGCCCGATGGGCGCGAGATCGCGCGCGGGCTGGTGAATTATTCCGCCGCCGAGTGCCGGCGCATCGCCGGCCAGTCCAGCGAACGCATCAGCGAAATCCTGGGCTACGTGGACGAGCCGGAGCTGGTGCATCGGGATAATATGGTGGTCACCTGAGCGGTTTCACCGCTCAGGTGCGTTTTCCGTTTTCCGTGTTCCGCAAAAAAGATGCCTCACGATTTGGGTGGGCTTTGTATGCGGGAAAGCGGAAAAGTAGTGATGCTGGAAAGTGGGAAGGCGGGGAAGTGGGAACGCGTCGTCCCCGCGGAGGCGGGGACCCAGGGTGACTTCTGGATTCCCGCTTTCGCGGGAATGAAGGGTTTACGCCCGCACTTTGTGCGGGCGATACGGAAAACGGAAAACGGAAAACGGAAAACGGAAAACGCCCGCGGCGAAAGCGCGGGTTATTTTGCAGCGATTTCGCGGATGCGTTTGTTGAGGCGGCTTTTGTAGCGTGCGGCCTTGTTGCGGTGGAGCAGGCCCTTGGTGACCATGCCGTCAATCACCGGCGCGGTGGCCTTGCCGGCTTCGGCAGCAACCTTGGCGTCACCGCTTTCAATCGCACGCAGGGTGCGCTTGATGTGCGTGCGCATGCGCGAACGCAGGCTGGCGTTGTGCTTGCGGCGTACTTCCGACTGGCGTGCCCGCTTTTTGGCTTGCTTGCTATTGGCCAAGGTAAACCTCGTCTTGAATTCTGGTGTTCCTGCAGAGGCGCTTGTGCCTGTGGGCAGGCGCCGGGAAGCCCGCAATCTTGCTGATTTTACGCGCGGTTGTCAACTGCGACCGCGCGCTTCGCGCGCGGCGTTGTTAAGAGGGAAGGCGGGAAAGCGGGAAGGTTGCAGGTCTTTCTGTGCCGCGCAAAGCGCGGCTACTTACAACTTCCCCACTTTCCCGCTTACAACACCCGCGCCGAAGGCGCGGGTTCTGTATCATGCGCACTGATAAGCCTGACAGGGGGAGGCAATGAAGGAGGCTGGCGCCAGACTGTTCCGGTCGACGGCGGTTGTTTCGTCGCTAACGTTGCTTTCGCGCATCCTCGGTTTTGTGCGCGACGTGGTGTTTGCCCGCATATTTGGCGCCGGGCCGGCCATGGACGCCTTCCTGGTAGCCTTCAAGATCCCCAATTTCATGCGCCGGATGTTTGCCGAGGGGGCGTTTAACCAGGCCTTTGTGCCGGTGTTTTCCGAGTATCGCACGCAGCGCAGCCGCGAGGAGCTCGAAGAGCTGGCGGATCGGGTCTGCGGTACGCTGGCGGCGGTACTGTTCGGGGTGACACTGGTGGGGGTGGTGGCCTCGCCGGTGCTGATTGCGATTTTCGCGCCGGGTTTTATCGGCAAGGAAGACGGCCAGTATGCGCTGGCCACGGATCTGCTGCGTCTGACTTTCCCCTATCTGTTTTTTATCTCCCTGACGGCTTTTGCCGGCAGCATTCTCAACAGCTACGGGCGTTTTTCGGTACCGGCGCTGACGCCGGTATTCCTGAATCTGTGCCTGATCGGCGCGGCGGTGTGGGGCGCGCCGCATTTCGACAACCCGGTGACGGCGCTGGCCTGGGGCGTGTTTATCGCCGGGGTGGTGCAGTTGTTGTTCCAGCTGCCCTTCCTGATGCGCCTGAAAATGCTGCCGCGCCCGCGCTGGGGCTGGCGCTTTGAGGGTGTGCGCAAGATCATGAAGTTGATGCTGCCGGTAATGTTCGGCTCCTCGGTGGCGCAGATCAACCTGCTGTTCGATACCATTATTGCCTCTTTTCTGGTGGCCGGCAGTGTGAGCTGGCTGTATTACTCCGACCGCTTGATGGAGTTCCCGTTGGGCCTGTTCGGCATTGCCCTGGGGACGGTGATCCTGCCGGCTTTGTCGCGGCGCCATGCCGAGGGCAACCCCGAGCGTTTCAGCGAGACGCTGGACTGGGCGCTGCGGCTGACGGCGATTTTCGGGGTGCCGGCGGCGCTGGGGCTGGGGGTGCTGGCCGCGCCTATTCTGGCCACGCTGTTTTTGTCCGAGGCCTTTACCGCCACCGATGTGCACATGGCCTCGTTGAGCCTGATTGCCTACGCCTTCGGGCTGCCGGGGTTGATTCTGGTGAAAGTGCTCACGCCGGCTTTTTTCGCCCGCCAGGACACCATGACGCCGGTGAAGATCGGGGTGGTGGCGATGGTGGCGAATATGCTCTTGAACCTGTTGTTTGTGGTGCCGCTGGCCATATACGGCATGTCCGGGCTGCATGCGGGCCTGGCGCTGGCGACCTCGGTGGCGGCGTGGCTGAATGCCGGGCTGCTGTACCGCACCCTGCGCAAGCAGGATATTTATCGCCCCGGGCGCTGGTGGCGGGTGACCGCGCTGCAGGTGGGGCTGGCCTCGGTGGCGATGTTCACGCTGCTGGTGTGGGGCAGTTGGGATGCGCCGTGGCTGGAATACGCTACGCTGGAACGTATTGGCACGCTGACGTGGTGGATTGTGGCCGGCCTGGGGGTTTATACGCTGGTGCTGGTGGCTGCGGGGATGCGCCCGCGGCATCTGCGGGGGCCGGCGGGGACGGAATAAGCGGATAAAACCGCCGTCTTAAGTCTTTAAGGAAACGCTGATTAATTCGTCGCGCCTCAGGCTTTGCCAGCAGGTCAGGATCAAGGCGCGACTTTGAAAGCGTATCGCGGATACGGTGAAAAGGCGCAACGCCGAGGCTGGCCTGCTGGCAATGCCCCGAAGGGCCGGCCCTGTGGCGCCCATCTGCGGCGTTGCCGTGCTTGACAAGGCAACCAGCCTTGCGCGGCGCACGGCGCCTTGCAGCTGAACGCCACAGGACCCGCTGAGACGTGACGAATTAATCAGCGTTTCCTTTCAGTCTGAGGTGTTCAGACGTCTTAAGACATTAGACTTAAGACTTAAGACCTTCACGTGCATGACTTCGCGGGCTGAGTCCGTATAATCAGGGGCTTTCCGGGGGGCGTATCATGTGCCTCCGGCCATTTGCACTGATCGGGCCGTCAGCGGGCGGCAAGCGAATTATGGAACTGATCCGCGGCCTGCATAATCTGCGACGGCAACACCGGGGCTGTGTGGCCACCATCGGTAATTTCGACGGCGTGCATCTGGGCCACCAGTATGTGCTCTCGCAGTTGCAGCAGAAGGCGCGATCTCACGGGCTGCCCTCGCTGGTGATTAGCTTTGAGCCCACGCCGCGTGAGTATTTCGCGCCGGAAGCGGCGCCGGTGCGTCTGACGGCCTTGCGTGACAAGCTCGAGGCGCTGCAGCAAAGCGAAGTCGAGCGGGTGCTGTGCCTGCGCTTTGATGCGCGGCTGGCCAATATGCCGGCGGCGGATTTTA
>SLRW01000003.1 GCA_007130745.1 Gammaproteobacteria bacterium | reverse complement strand
GGCGATGCTGCAACGCTATCCGGACAGTTTCCGCATGCCGGTCTATCCCACCCGGCGCAGCGCGGCCTACCCCGAAGCGGTTTATGAAGCTGTAGCGCGCAATGCTGAAACAGCGCAACTCAAAGGCACTGACGGGCTCAGCGGCGCGGCCACCGGACCAGCCTTCCCGCAGCCCCAAAATGGCGCCGAGGCAATCTGGAACCACAAGACGCGTTACGCCACCACCGGGCTAAGTCTGCACCCCACCAATGCGATGGTGCGCGCCAGCGGCCGCCCCACCCTGTTCCGCGCCAGCCTGTCTGTGCGCAACAACTATGCCCGCCAGGGGGCCGACCCCGATGCGCTGGATAATGAATTCAGCCAGTTCATCCACCGCATGCACAGCCCCCTGCAACTCGAGGGCATCACTGTACTGAGTCATCAACGCATTGACCCGCAGGCCGGGGGCAGTGAGTACTGGTTGTTTGTGCCGGGCCAGTCCAGGATCTTCCATGTCGACGAGGACGAGGCCGGCTACGACGCTTCCAGCAGCGGCACCGGCAACATGCTCATTGCAGACCAGATCAACGGCTTCGCCGGCCCCCTGGACCGATACGACTGGGAACTGCTGGGCAAACGCGAGCTCTACATTCCCTATAACGCCTACCGGCTGGAAGACAAATCTCTGGGCCTTGATGACATTCTTCAGGCCCGCCACCTGCCGCCGGAGCTACTGCGTTATGAACTGCATCGGGTATGGGTTGTCGAGGCCCGCGTACGCGGTGATGCCGAGCACCGATATCCCCGCCGCACCTTCTATCTGGACGAGGACAGCTGGAGCATTGCCCTGGTGGATATTTACGGTAAGGACGGCGAACTGCTGCAACTGCAGGAAACCCACCTGTTTACCGCCTATGACGTCCCGCTGGTCAGCACAGCACTTGCAACGGTCTATCCCTTTGACGACGACCGCTACGTGGTGCTCAATGTGGACAACGAGGAACCGACGATCAGCTTTTATGATCCACCGGCCGCCAGCGAACTGCTCCCGGATACCCTGGAAGCCATGCTCCGCTAGGCAGGCACTATCGGTTTGCCTGCGTCCCGGATAGAGACGCCACACTCCGGTGTTGACCCGGCGCGCGAGTGGATTGAATATGGTGCCGGGAACAGCACAACATCGGGGGAGGGAACCACGATGAAGCAAGTCATATTCCGTTCAGGCCTGACTGCCCTGCTGCTGGCGCTGTGCAGCACCATCCACGCCGCGGAACTGCCCTATGACGGCGACGGGCACATCATGCTCGACCCGCGCGAACTGCAGTGGCAAGACATCACTTCCATGGCTCCGCCGGCAAAAATTGCCGTCATCGAGGGCGACCTGGGCAGCGAAGAACCCTTCACCTTCCGCTTGCGGTTGCCGCCGGATTATCGTATCGAACCCCACACTCACCCGGAATATGAGCGGGTCACGGTCATTTCCGGTGAGCTGCACTTTGCCCATGGCGAGGAATTTGACCGTGAACGGACCCGCCCCCTGGGCCCCGGAGCCATCGCCATCATGGCGCCGGGCGAGCCCATGTTCGGCTACACCGAGCGCGAGACCATTATTCAATTGCACGGCCGCGGTCCCTGGGGCATCGAATACGTCAACCCCGAGGATGACCCGCGCAACGAATAACGGGGACCGCCGCCCCGGCCGGCATCCGGCCATGGCACAGCCGACACAGGAGGTGTGCCCGTGGATCACCAGCATGACGCCGAGCATGAACACCAACACGGGCCTGCACTGCCCCGGCTGATCGCGGACACTCTCATGGAAGGGCGTTCACTGGAAGCCATTTCGCTGCTGGCAAGGGAACAAAATATCAGCCTTCAAGAGGCCCGGGTGCGCATCGACGAATACATCGAGCATCATCCGGAGGTTTACCGTCAGCTTGAGGAAATGCGCCGGGAGTCTTCGTCCAACCTGACCCGCTTTGTCATGGTGGCAGGGATTGTGCTCGCCCTGACCGTTCTGTGGCTTATTTTCGAATAGCCCCACAGAGACCATCATTTTTAACTTGCGTTGCCCTAGAATGACGAGCCCGGTTGTCTGAGAAAGTCGACTTCATCAGGCGTGGACTCTCGCCCCAAAATAGCATTGCGGTGGGGGTAACGATTGAAGCGTTCGATAATCTCCTTGTGCCGGATCTCGAAATCCAGGTTGAACTCCAGCCCCGGTTGCGAATACAGCTTGACGGCCTGCTCATGTATCGCCAGTGACTCGCTGTGCATATAAGGCATATACAGGAAGCTCTTCTGCGTCGGCGTCAATACCTGATCGGCACCTGCCGCCACCGCCGTCTGCGCCAGCGCCAAGGCCAGCGGATCACCGGCAAAAGCCGCCGGCGTATCCCGGTAGATATTGCGTGAGAACTGATCCAGCACAATGATCTCGGCCAGCCGGCCCTGCGCCGTCCGGCGCCAGTCATACAGCTCGCACTGCAACGCCCTGGCATGCAGCGTGCCGAAGCGTTCGGCAATCAGCGCATCCAGTGCGCCATCCTTGTGCCACCATTGCGCCTGCTCCAGTTCGTCGAACCAGAATTCCAGTACGGCTTCCTGCATCCCGATCATCCCCCTTTGCATTGTATTCCGGCCCACGCGGGCAGCCACCACCACGCCCTGACTCACCAGCGCCATTGTGCCACGCCCGATCATCCCCGCGGCTGGACCTGTGCTAATCTGAAACAGCCGCAATCGGAGTGCTGAACAAGCGGAGGGTGTCATGCGCTGTCATTTGTTTATTCTGCTGAGCATCACGGCGCTGGTCGGCTGTGCAACCCAGAGCGGCGTCTCGGGTGGCGTCAAAAACTCCGCTACGGTTATCCAGCCGCTTCACCCCGGCGTAGTCCACAGTCGGGAATATTCCGGCAGCAGCCAGGGCTTTGTCAGTGGTGATGGCACCATCCAGCGCTCCACCCGGGTGCCAGGCGGTTATCCTCACTATCACCGCGGCTATCCGGCCCGGGGCAACTTTCACCATCAGCAACACGGCCACAGCGAATACTACCTCCGGCCCCGCAGCCGGATTCAGCACCACCGGGGTGATGTGCAAATTCAGGGCGAGTGGTAGTTTGCTCCAGACAAACGCTGGTGAATTCATCAACGTTTGCCTAGTGCACCGCCGGCAAATCTGCCCAGCGCGTAGTGTAGCCGGGGGACAGTCGCCCGCGTTTCATGGCCCAGGCCGGATTCACCCCCTGCCCGGCAAACCACACCTGCCCCGTAGCCCGCTTGTTAATTTTGTCCAGTGTCGCCATCAGCGCCGTTTGCTGCCCACTATCCGCATCAGCAAACAAATCCTCCTGCCCCCGACCGGCGGCCTGCAGCTCCCCCAGCACGACCCCGGCCTTGACGTAGCGATAACCGTCGCGCCAGATACTCGCCAGTAACCGCCCGGCCAGCCCTGACATGACACGCGTATCCTGCGTCGGCCGCACCAGCGCGCCGGTGGCGGCATTGCTGTAGCCCGGCTCGCCCTGCGCAAAGGGGCTGGTGTGGATCAACACCGTCAGCACCCGCGCGCACTGTCCGCCGGCGCGCAATCGCTCCATCGCCCGTGCGGTGTAGGCGGATACGGCTTCCTGCATCCGGGCCTGGCCGGTGACCCGCTGCCCGAAAGAACGCGAAGACACAATCTGCCGGCGCGCCGCCGGCAGATCCTGCGGCCCCAGGCAGGACTCGCCGTTGAGCTCGGCGATGGTACGCGCCAGCACCACCGAATAACGCCGGCGCATCATCCCGGGCTCGGCTTGCGCCAGATCCAGCGCCGTCTCCGTGCCTTGCTCACGCAACCTTGCCCCGAGCCGCTGACCCACGCCCCATATAGATTCCACCGGCATCTGTGCCAGCACAGCCTGCCGGCGCATCGGGGTATCCAGCAGTCTTACCCCCGCCCCGCCCGAATCCTGCTTGGCAACATGATTGGCCAGCTTGGCCAGCGTGCGGGTGGGGGCGATACCCACGCACACCGGCAACCCTGTCCACTGCCGCACCCTCCGGCACACCCGTTCACCGAAAGCGTCCAGTCGGTTCATCCCGGCCAGATCCAGAAAACATTCATCGATGGAATACACCTCCACCGCCGGCGCCAGTGCTGCCAAGGTTTGCACCACCCGCGAGGACATATCCGCATACAGGGCATAATTCGAGGAAAACACCGTCACGTCGTGGCGTCGACACAGCGACTGCACCTTAAAAGCCGGCACGCCCATGCCGACACCCAGTGCTTTCGCTTCCGGCGAACGCGCCACTACACAGCCATCGTTATTGGACAACACCACAATCGCCCGACCGTGCAGATCCGGGCGGAACAACCGCTCGCACGCCGCATAGAAATGATTGCAATCCACCAGGGCAAACACAACTTCAGCCTCGCTGCAGGGTGCGTACCACGCCGGTCACCACGCCGAAGACTTCCAGCGCCTCCGGGTCCGGCAACTCAATCGCGTCACAGGCCGGATTATGCGCCAGCAGCTTCGGCACGGGCCGCAGGCACAGTTCCTTGACCGTAAACTCCCCGTACAGCGCGGCAATGATAATGTCGCCGTGACGGGGCGTCAGTGAACGGTCCACCACCAGCACATCATCGGAATAAATCCCGGCACCAGTCATGGACTCCCCGCTCACCCGCACGAAAAATGTCGCCGCCGGACGCTTCACGCACAGCGCGTTCAGATCCAGCGACTGCTCGATATAGTCCTGTGCCGGCGAAGGAAAGCCCGCCGCCACCGAATCCAGAAACAGCGGCACGGCCACTTCTGCTGACATGAAATCACTCCCGAAATGCTGTATAAAAAATCAGTATTCCATGCCGGACACTAAAAGAGCAACCAGGCCGGATTCAGGAGGTTTCTGTGTTCCGCAGGGGCAGGCAGCTGATCAACCCCATCTCAAACCAGGCGCTCACAGCCCCTGAGCGCCCCGGCGCAACCAGTCATGCACGAAGGCAAGCTTGTGGCGTGCGATTTGCGAGAGCACAAAGAGGTAAAGATCCGACAAGCCCATGGCGCGATTCACATGATTGACGCCCACGGCAAGAGAAGCCGCGACGTGGATCAGACGCTCGGCATTCGGTTCCGAATACTGGTCCCAGCCTGAATGCGGCAACTCCGGCGAGGACACCCCCGCTGCCACAAAACTGTCGGTAATATCGGTCAAGTGCAGCAAATGCGCGGTGGTCTCGGCCCAGTCCTCATGCGGATGCGCAGCGGCACAGGAGGTCATGAAGCGCTGCCGCCAGTCGGGTGGCGGACCATTATTGAAGTAGTGCTGGAGCGCGGCGCGATAATCCGCACGCTCGTCGCCGAACATGTCACGAAAGGCGTCGAGAAAATCATCGCGCAAACTGAGCCGCCACCAGAGCATGTGCGCAATCTCGTGGCGCATATGGCCTATCATGGTGCAACAGGGCTCCTCCAGCGCCTCGCGGCGGGTGGCGACGAGCACCGGATCCACCTCGACCACGCTGCCGGCACGGGTCAAATCAAGCCGTCGGGCGTTTGATCAAAACAGCTACCGGACTTATTCTCCCGACTGATTGCATTTCCGGACCTGATTCCAACTGTCGGCGAACAGGGCGGGGACAACACTCCACTGGAGAACCCATGTCTGACAAGATCAAGGTTGACGCACCGCTGGTCATTCTGCACGGCGACGAGATGGCGCAGATTGCTTTTGAGGCCATCCTCGCCAGGTTTGTCAGTGCCCGGCTGGACATGGCCTTTGTGGAGATTGACCTGTCCGCGGAAAACCGGCTGCTCACCAATGGCGAGGCGGTCACTGAAGCCATAGAAGCGCTCAACTGTTATGGCGTGGGCATAAAGAATGCGGGTATTACGGTTAACCGTCAGCAACTCAACGAGCTGCTGGAAAAACACCCCGAAATGAAGCGCGAATCGCTCAAACCCCTGGCCACCAAATCACCCAACGGGGCCATCCGCAAGGGTATCGGCGGCAACATTACCCGCGAGGATATCCAGTTCCGCAACCTCAAGGTGCGCCGACCCGAATGGATCGGTCGGGATATCGAAGTCGACACCATGGACACCGGCGGCATCAAGGACAGCTATAACCGCCTGTCCCGGGCCAGCGGCATGATCAAGCTGATGTTCGTCGGCAACAGCGGTGACCCGGTTGAACTGCACCGCCGGGAGATCAGCAAGGGCGACCCCTGGATGCTGGTCACCAATCACCTTGAGGATGTAAAGGCCTGGGCCCACCGCTTCTTCCAGCGCGCCATTGACGAGCAGCGAAACGTCTATCTGGGGCTCAAGGACACCGTGATTCCAGGCTATGACGGCGTCATGCGCACGACCATCGAAAGCATCTACGAGAGCGAGTACAAAACGCAATTCAAAACCCTGGGGTTGCACTACCAGTACGAACTGATCGATGCCCAGGCCGCGCGGATTGTCGCCAACCCGCCCGAGCGCGCGCTGTGGGGCGTGCCCGACAACAACACGGGACGCAAGCTGTACAAGCTGGTCAATCAGTTAAAGCGCTTCGGCATCCCCGACCGCAAGGCCCATGTATCACTGTCGCGCATGAGCGCCGGCGGCGGCGACCAGTACGGCAGCTTCAATATGCCGGCGGAGGAAGACGGCCTGGTCAAGGTCATCATCGACGGCGACGAAAAGCATGTGCGCCGGGTCCGGCAAGGCGACCCGATCCTGCTGATGGCCAATGACAAGCAGGCCATCAAGGACTGGATCAGCCAGGTATTCCGCGATGCCTCGCGCAAGGACAAGGAGGTCTACTTTGGCCTCAAGCGCGAGTACATGGAATACGACGAAGTCTTCAGCACCGTGATCACCGACGTGCGTCGCGAACTGGCCGAATCCGGCACTCCGCCCCCCTCCTTCATGATCATGCGGCCCTCCAGCCAGCTCATCAAGATGATCACCGACCCGCCGAGAAACGCACTCTATCCAGCCCAGAACCTGGACGGCGATATCTTCTCTGACATCTCCGCCGCGCTCGGGGGCAGCCTGGCCACAGCCAGCTCGATCATCGAAAGCAAGAACGGCGCCATGCTGTTCGAGGCCCCGCATGGCACCGCCCACGACCTGTACCTGAAATACCTGGAAAGCGACGGACGCGAGGCCCACTTCAACCCCTCCGCCCTCATCTACGCCGTGGCCAACGCCCTGGAAGTCATCGGCCAACGGG
>SLRW01000051.1 GCA_007130745.1 Gammaproteobacteria bacterium | reverse complement strand
GCCGGTGGCGATATGGTGCGCGGCTCGGACCTGGTGGTCACTGCCGTCTTCGAGGGCCGCGAGGCCGCCCAGGGCATCGTCGACTACCTCGGCGTTTAGGTTTGCCTCACGCAAAGCCGCCAGGCCGCAAAAGAAACATGAAAAAGCTTAGCATGAAGGGCGCGAAGGGAATGAAGATAGATAAATATAATAAAAACAATCATTTATTAATATCGACCTTCTATTCTTCTTTCCTTCCTTTCTTCATGTTAGTGCTTTTTTAGTTTTTTCTTTGCGGCTTGGCGGCTTTGCGTGAGACTGAAAAATGGGGCGCAGATGAATAACAGGGTTTCCGGCAAGGTCATCCCGGTGGAACAGCGGCTGATTTTTGCGCTGGATGTGGCCAATGTGGATGCCGCCATGGCGCTGGTCGAAAAACTCGACGGCGTAGTGCACTTCTACAAGATCGGACTGGAATTGTTCATGTCCGGACGCGGCTTCGAGCTGCTGGACTGGCTGGTCGCACGGGATCTGAAGGTATTTCTTGATCTCAAGTTTTTTGATGTCCCCGCCACCGTGGCTGCTGCGGTACGTCAGGTGGCCGGGCGTGGCGCCACCTTCGCCACCGTGCACGGCAACCAGGCCATTATGGAAGCCGCCGCCGCGAGCAAGGGCGAAACTCTGAAAATTCTGGCCGTCACCGCCCTGACCAGTCTCGACCGCGGCGACCTGGATGATCTGGGTTTTGCCTGCGATGCACAGGAGCTGGTGCTTTCCCGAGCGCGCCGTGCGCTGGCCGCCGGTTGCGACGGCGTGGTGTCTTCCGGGCTTGAGATCCCCGCCCTGCGCGCTGATATCCATCATGAACTGCTGGTGGTCAGCCCCGGTATCCGACCTGTCGACAATCGACCCGAAGACGACCAGAAACGCGTGGTCTCGCCTCGCCAGGCCTTCGAGTCAGGTGCTGACTATATCGTCGTCGGGCGACCCATCCGTGATGCCGATGACCCGGTCGCTGCCGCCACGGCCATCCAGCAGGAAATTGCCGAGGTGTTCGCATGAGCGAATTGCGTAACGACCGCCTGCTACGCGCCCTGCTGCGCCAGCCGGTGGATCGTACACCGGTATGGATGATGCGCCAGGCCGGGCGTTACCTACCTGAATACCGAGCCACCCGTGAACGCGCAGGCAGCTTTATGGATCTGTGCCGCTCTGCCGAACTGGCCTGCGAGGTCACGCTGCAACCGCTGGCCCGTTTCGAGCTGGACGCAGCGATCCTTTTCTCCGATATTCTCACCATCCCCGACGCCATGGGACTGGGTCTGTATTTCGCCGAAGGCGAGGGACCGAAATTTGAACACCCCCTGCGCGATGCGGCCGCCATCCGCGCTCTGCGCAAGCCCGATATGAAGCAGGATCTGGGTTATGTCATGGCTGCCGTCAGCACTATCCGCCAGGCCCTGGCCGGGCGGGTGCCGCTGATCGGTTTCGCCGGCAGCCCCTGGACTCTGGCCACCTACATGATCGAAGGCGCCTCCAGTCGTGACTTTTCTCGCGCAAAATCAATGCTTTACGACCAGCCCGAAGCCGCCCATCAGTTACTGGCATTGCTGGCCGATACCGTGGCCGAATATCTCAATGCCCAGATCGAGGCCGGCGCCCAGGCCGTACAGATTTTCGACACCTGGGGCGGCGCCCTCTCCACCCCGGCTTACCAGCAATTCTCCCTTGCCTATATGAGGCGTGTGGTGGAACAACTCAGGCGCGAACATGATGGCCGCAGGGTGCCGGTGATCCTGTTCACCAAAGGCGGCGGTCAGTGGCTGGAGCTAATGGCCGATACTGGCTGTGACGCCCTGGGGCTGGACTGGACCACCGAACTGCACGGCGCCCGTGAACGGGTCGGGCAGCGTATTGCCCTGCAGGGCAACATGGACCCCGCCATCCTGAATGCCGCGCCCGAAGCCATACGCGCTGAAGTCAGCCGGATACTGGAAAGTTTTGGCCCGGGTAGCGGCCATGTATTCAACCTGGGCCACGGCATCACCCCCGGCGTCCCACCCGAACACGCTGGTGCCATGATCCGTGCCGTGACTGAACTTAGCCCCGCATTTCACCAGAGCGGCTGAGGCTTCCCGCCACTATTTAACGCGGCTTGCGCAGCAAGGCATCCAGTGCCAGCAAGGCGGCGTCATGGTCTTCACCCAGCGCCAGCGCGCCTGTCGCTCGAATCGCCCCGGCATGACGATCGCATATGCCTCCGCCCACAGCCACGGGTACATCCATACTGCTCACATGCTGACGGAAGTCCGCCTCTACGGTAGCCCAATCCATGTTGGCCCCTGCTGCCAGCACCAGCGCCTCGGCCCCGCACTGCCGAACCGTATCGGACAAGGGCGCCAGCGGCATGTTAGCTCCCAGCAACACCACCCGGAAATTCCTTGCCAGCGCTGACAGCGCAAACAACATCAACCCTATCTCATGCGCCTCTCCCGGCACACAGGCAAGGACGATGCGCGGGCCGCTGGTCTGCCCCTGACGATGATGGAATCGTGCGCCCAGTTTGTTGCGCAAAAACACGCTGAAGAAATGCTCCTCCGCCACACTGGCCTCACCCAGGGCCCAGTCTTCGCCCAGTTCCTGCAACAAGGGCGAAATCACCCTGGACGTCACCAGCGTGACCGGGTATATCGCCAGTGCCTCGTTGTAGACCTGTTCAAGCCGTGCGGAATCAAAGACCCGTACCGCTTCACGCAGCTTCTGCCTGCAAAGATCCCAGGCGTTATCCATCAACGGGTTATCGGCAACGACTTCCGGCGGCTGTTCCAGTACCCGAGCCACCCGGCCTATAGCCATACCTGCGCCGAGCATTTGCATAATGCGCTGGATGCGTTCGATATCACTGTCGGAATACAGCCGGTGGCCACCTGCCGTGCGATGCGGGCGCACCAGCCCGTAACGACGTTCCCAGGCTCTGAGGGTCACCGGATTGACGCCCGTGCGGCGGGCTACGGTTCGAATAGGATAAAGCCCGGCTGCCGCCGCCTCTATTTCTGATGGCTCAGTCATATTCCGGCTCTCGCAGCAGCAGCGTCTGCATCAAATCAATCCGCCCGGTGCGAAACCCTGCCTGACAATAAGCCAGATAAGACACCCACATGCGCAGAAACGCCTCTTCATATCCTGTTTCCAGCAAGCTGCCGCTGACCTTTTCCAGGCGCTTTTGCCAGCTCGCCAGTGTGTGTGCGTAATGCTGACCAAAGAAGCGTTTGAGCCCCGTCTTCAACCCGGCTGCACGGGCATGCAGTTCAAACAGCCCCGGTGGCGGCAACATCCCGCCCGGGAAAATATAACGCTGGATAAAATCTGCCTCGCGACGATAGGCCGGATACAAGGCCTCATCGATGGTAATCACCTGCAAGGCAGCGCGGCCGCCGGGCACAAGCCGGTCATGCAATGTCTGGAAAAACGCCGGCCAGTAGCGCTCACCCACCGCCTCGAACATTTCGATGGAGACTACACGGTCATATTGTCCCCGGTGATCACGATAATCCTCAAAGTGGAATTGCACCCGGTCATCCACGCCCGCCTCCCTTGCACGTTCGCGGGACACACGCAACTGTTCCCGCGATACGGTCAGCCCGGACACACGACACCCGGCCTGACGAGCGGCATAAATGGCAAAACCACCCCAACCGGAGCCGATTTCCAGCAGATGATGCCCGGGCTCAAGTGCAAGCAGGCCGAGCATGCGATCAAACTTGTGCTGCTGGGCCTGCTCAAGCTCGTCTTCAGGGCTGTGGTACATTCCGCATGAATAGGCCAGCGTGGGATCAAGCCACAGGGCATAGAAATCATTGCCCAGATCATAATGGCTGGCGATATTACGGCGACTGCCCCGTCGAGTGTTGGGGCGCAGCGCATGCAAGCACCGCCCCATCAGACGCACGCCTGCATGGCCTGACAGCAACCGCCCGAACCAGGGCTCGTTGACCACCCCCCATTCCAGCAGTCCGGCAAGATCCGGGGTATCCCAGTCCCCATCCATATAGGCCTCGAGCAGGCCCGTCTCGCCCGCAGTAATAAAGCGCAGCAGGGTCCGTAGCCGGTGAATACGCAGGCTGGCGCTGGGGCCCCTCTGATCACCCTCAATCCAGTCCGTCACACCCCCCGGCAACTCGACCCGCAGATTGCCGCAGCGTGCCTGGCGCAATATCGGCGCCACCAACCGCCACACCAGTGGCGATGCCTGACGAGCGCTGTCCGCATTAGCCCGGGCATCCGTATTCATCAGCTTGTCTGCCTGTAAGGCGGGGGTGGCTTGCGATGCACCGGCACACCACGCCACCACAGTTTCACTGCCTGCCAGTGAATCATCGCGAAAATCCGGAATGTCATCAACGGCATGGCAAGAAAAAGACGGAGCAGGCCGACATCGTCCAGCGCCCGGGCATGCCCGGCCACACCCGCCGCCAGTAACGTCTGTCCACCACTGTTCTCGCGGATATTGAATATCACGCGTTCGCCGGGCGGCTGCAGCCTAAACGCATAGGTGCCGCTGGTGGCCAGAAAGGGCGAGACATGGAAACACTTGGGCTTGTAATGCGTAGCACCCCAGTCAAACACACCATCAGCCGCCGGCGGCAACAGATAATTATGATACTCACCAAAGGTATTTCTTACCTCACAAAGCACAGCCGCCGGACGACCATCCGGGTAATCACAGAACCACAGACTGATCGGGTTGAAGGCAAAGCCCAGCAAACGCGGCAAACACAGCAGCCGCACCCGCCCGCCGGCCATATCTACACCCTGCTCACGCAGGGTCTGTTCAATCCAGGGCCGCAGCGCAGAACCATCACGGGGCCCATGATCACGGTCATGAAAGCTGAACAAGCCGGCCCGGTTCCAGGAGAACAATCGCAGTTGACGGTCCAGCGTGCGCAGCCGGTCGATATCCAGCAACACATAGCCGACACGATAACGAAATCCGTGACGCACAGGAGCAAAACGGGTATGTGCCACCGTGCTCAGATACATCAGGCCGTCCTGGCTGCTCATGGCTGCTCCGTAACCAATGCGCCGGCAGCAGGCGCCACACCGCCGGCACTGTCCTGCGGCCGGGTCTGTGCCAGCGACTGCCAGGGCGGAAGCACGCCGAATTCGGCCGCCACCGCCAGTGCCGAGCGCAAGCCGTCCTCATGAAATCCGTGGCCGAAGTAACTGCCGCAATACCAGCTGTGCTGACGGCCCTGAAGATAGCCCAGCAACGACTGCGCCCGCATGGCACGGGCATCAAATACCGGATGGTCGTAATCAAATGCGGCAATGACCTTGCCAGGCGACGGTTCCTGCGGAGGATTGAGCGTTACGATCAGCGGCGCTGAGGTCTGCAACCCCTGCAAACGGTTCATCCAGTAGCTGACCGACAAGCGGCGACGACCCTGCTCATCGTCATGGCCGATATAATTCCACGACGACCAGACGCGCTGGCGGCGTGGCATCAATGCGGTATCCGTATGCAGTACAGCACGATTGTGCTGATAGCGAAAACTGCCCAGCAGGGTGCGCTCCCAGAAACCCGGGCGCTCCAGTAACGCCAGAGCCTGATCGGCGTGAGTAGCAAAAACTACCTGGTCAAAACGACTGCGCTGACCCGCCTCGTTCACCACCGTCACGCCCTGTTCATCCCGGATCACACGCGCCACGCCCTGTCCGATGCGCACCTCACCCCGCAAGCGTGCCAGCATACGTTTGACATACTCATGGCTGCCCCCGGTCACCGTGCACCACACCGGGCGATCATCCGGGCTCAGCAGGCCATGATTATGGAAAAACCGCAGAAACGTGGCGGCCGGAAACCTTCGCATCTGTTCCGGCGGACAGGACCAGATCGCCGCCCCCATGGGCAGCAGATAGCGGTCACGCAGCAACGCCCCAAAGCCGGCCGCACGCAGGAATTCATCCAGGCTCTGCTGTTCCGCCAGGGGATCATGCAGGCTGCGCGTGGCATGACTGTTAAAACGCACAATATCCGCCAGCATCCGCCAGTGCCCCCAGCGCAACAGGTTGCTGCGTTGGGCAAACAGCGTATTGAAGTTATTCCCGGCATACTCCAGCCGGCCGCCTTGCAGAGAAACCGAAAAAGACATGTCCGTGGCCCGGGTCGACACCCCGAGGAAATCAAACAGGGCCGCGAGCTGAGGATAATTGCGTTCGTTATAGACAATAAAGCCGGTATCCACCGCTTCACCACCCAGCGCCCCGGGCACCAGCACAGTGTTGGTGTGACCACCCGGCCGCCGGTCACGCTCATAAAGCGTGATCTGGTGATGCTTGTCCAGCAGCCAGGCAGCAGAAATGCCGGAAATGCCACTGCCGATGACGGCGATCTTCATGACTCCCACCCTCCAGGCGAGGACTTGTGGCGCCGGCACTTCCGGACATCCAGAGTGGCACAAGATAATATAAATTTATATTATTTGCATCATTTTTGTACAAGTATTTACAATAAATGTACAAAAAGTCGTGGTGTCAGTCGCCCTCCAACAGGGGTTGCAGATACGGCCAGAGCGTTTCCAGAATCAACGGCTGGGCTGCGGCCACCGGATGGATACCATCGGCCTGAAACATTGATTCATCAGGAACAAGCGCATCATCAAGCATCAACCCGGCCAGCATGAAGGGCGCCAGTGCTACGTCATATTCATCAGCAAGCCGGGTGTACACTGCATGGAAGCGCGCAAGGTATTCAGCCCCGTAGTTGGGTGGCAAATGCATACCCACCATCAACACCCGGGCCTGCTGCTCGCGGGACAGGCGAATCATGCGCGCAAGGTTGCGCTGCATTTCCTCGTGTGCAATCCCGCGCAAACCATCATTGGCGCCCAGGGCCAGGATCACCACTGCGGGAGCATGCCGCTCAAGCGCCCGCGGCAAGCGAGCCAGACCGGCACTGGTGGTATCGCCACTGATGCTGGCATTTACCACGCGGTGGGGATAGCCTGCCTGCTGCAGTTGCTGCTGCAGCAGCTGCGGCCAGCCCTGGTCACGGTCTATGCCGTAAGCCGCTGACAGGCTGTCGCCAACCACCAGCACCACCTGCTCGCCGGCAAAGCCCGGCGCAGGCAACACCAGAGCCAGACATAACAGTAATCTGACAGGAAATCGCATCGCCATGATCCGTGCAAGAGAGCTCGTCAAGCAGGTTAGCAGTCCCGAAGGCACGCTGACCATCATTAACCATGTCAGTCTGGAAATAGCCCGGGGACAAAGTCTTGCCCTGGTTGGTGCCTCCGGCTCGGGCAAGACCACCCTGCTCGGCTTGCTGGCCGGACTGGATCTGCCCGACAGCGGCCAGGTCTGGCTGGACGACCGGGAGCTCACCGCCATGAATGAAGACCAGCGTGCCGCGACACGGGCCGGCCGGGTGGGCTTTGTGTTCCAGTCCTTTCACTTGCTGCCCAATCTCACAGCCCTGGAAAATGTCATGCTGGCAATCGGGCTGGCTGGCCAGCCTGAGCCGAAAGCCCGCGCCCGACAGTGGCTCACCGATGTCGGGCTTTCCCATCGCCTGACCCATTATCCGCACCAGCTTTCCGGTGGCGAGCAACAACGCGTGGCGCTGGCACGAGCTTTCGCGCCGGAACCCGGGGTGTTGTTCGCCGATGAGCCCACGGGCAATCTTGACCAGGCCACCGGCCAGCGGGTCGCGGAGCTGATGTTTGACCTCAATCGCCGGCTGGGTACCACGCTGGTGCTGGTCACCCATGACGCGACCCTGGCCGGGCATTGTGACCGCCAGTTGATGCTGGATGGCGGCAGGATCAACGCATGAACATGTTCGCGGCCGGCTGGGGCATGCGCATGCTGGCGCAAGACTGGCGCAGTGGCGAACTGCGTCTGCTGGCACTGGCGCTGGTGATTGCCGTGGCTTCTATTACTGCCGTAGGCGGCTTCTCTGATCGCATCAATCTGGCTTTTGCCCAGCAGGCGGGGCAAAGCATGGGTGGTGATCTGGTCATTCGCTCCTCGCAACCTATCCCGCCCGCGCTGGAAAAACAGGCCGTGCAATACGATCTGGCCACGGCCCGCACCTTAACCTTCCCCAGCGTGGTGCGGCGCGAAGACCAGACTGTACTGGCCACTATTTACGCCGTGGATGACAACTACCCCCTGCGAGGCGATCTGCGCACTGCAACACTGGCTTTTGGCCATGGCCAATCCCGCCAGCACGGCCCGGCGCGTGGCACGGTATGGGCCGACAGCCGCCTCGCCAGTCTGTTACAGACTAACCCCGGCGACAGCATCGCCGTGGGCGCAAGTGAGCTCAGTCAGGATCAGGTATTGATTAGCCAGCCCGATGGCGGCGCAAGTTTTTTTGCCGTGGCCCCGCGCCTGCTGATGCACCTGGATGATCTGGCCGCCACAGAACTCATCCAGCCCGGCAGCCGCGTGCGTTATCGTCTGCTCGTCGCCGGCGAAGCGGGAAATATTGACCGCTTCCGACAACAACTTGCCCCCGGGCCGGAAGATCAATACCAGCTTGAAAGCCTGGAAGAACGCCAGCCCGAACTGCGCGCCGCCATGCACCGCGGCGAGCAATTCCTGCATCTTGCCGCCCTCGTTAGCGTGATCCTGGCCGGCGCAGCTATTGCCGTTACCGCACGGCAATACAGTCGTCGACAACTGGACGCCGCCGCGGTACTGCGCTGTATGGGCGCCAGCCGCAAAACCCTGCTCGGCATGCATGGCAGCGTCATCGCACTTACCGCACTCGCCGGTTGCGCAACGGGGGTGATCGCAGGCTACCTGGCCCAGAGCGGCCTGGCGGCAATTGCCGCCGACCTGATCGGCACGCCTCTGCCCGCACCTGGCGCCGGCGCCGTACTGACCGGCAGTCTGACAGGTATTTTGCTGTTTGCGGGCTTTGCTCTGCCGCCCCTGCTGGAGGTGACGCGCACCCCGCCTGGCCGGGTTCTGCGCCGGGAGCACAGCGGCCATCACTGGCGGCCAGCGCTGGCCGCTGTGCTCGCAATCACCGCCACCATTGCCCTGATGTACTGGCATACCGGGGATGCGCAATTGACGCTGTGGGTGGGTGCCGGCACCCTGCTTGCCGGCGGCTTGCTGGCGCTGGCCGGCATCCTATTGGTAGGTCTGCTTGACGTGACCCTGCGACGGGGCAGCCACACCAGCGCCTGGCGCCATGGTCTTGCCAACCTGGCCAGGCGTCGTGGCGAAACCGCATTACTGCTAACCGGCTTTGGTTTGGGTATCAGTGTGCTGCTTTTGCTGGGGGTGGTACGTAATGACCTGCTCGGCGCCTGGGAAGCCTCGCTGGGCGAAGACACCCCCAATCTTTTCCTGGTCAATATACAGGCGCATGAGCGTGAGCCGCTGTCAGAACTGCTGGTTGAAGCCGGCGTGGTAGAGCCGGAATTTCACCCCATGGTCCGGGCACGCTGGCACAGTCACAACCAGCGACCCGTGCGAGCCGATGATTTTGAGGAAGGCCGTACCCGCCGCATGGCAATGCGAGAATTCAATCTTTCCTGGGCCGCCGGGCTGCCGGCGGATAACCGTGTCATCGACGGGCAATGGTGGGATGAGGACAGCCACGGACAACCACTACTGTCAGTTGATGAAGATCTGGCCCGGCGCCTGGGAATATCACGCGGCGACACACTGGGATTCGAGATCGCTGGTGAACATTTGCAGCTGGAAGTGGATAACCTGCGTGAAATCCGCTGGGATTCCTTCAATGCGAATTTTTTCACCCTGACCCCGCCGGGCGTGCTTGAAGACTATCCCGCCACCTGGATCAGCGCACTGAATCTGGGCCCTGATCAGCAGGCTCTGCCCGCGCAACTGATACAGGCCTTCCCCAGCCTGGGCACGATTGACGTGGCTGCCATTATTGCCCAGGTCAGGGAAGTCATCGAACGGGTCAGCCTTTCCGTGCAGTATGTTTTCCTGTTCACCCTGCTGGCCGGCATGGTGGTATTGCTTGCCACCATCCAGGCCAGCCGCGAGCAACGTCGCCGCGAAGTTGCCCTGATGCGAGCACTGGGCGCCAGACGGGCCACCGTACTGGGCGCAATGGCCACCGAATTCGCCCTGCTCGGGCTGGTGGCTGGTATCATCGCCACACTGGCCGCCTGGGCTGCGGGCTGGCTGATCGCCCGGGAGGTCATGGAACTGGCCTACCTGCCCGGGGCAGGCGTGTTCATTACCGGCATCCTCGGCGGCGCGCTGGGAATTGGCCTGGCCGGCCTGCTGGCCATCCGCCCGGTGCTGTCACAATCGCCCATGCGGGTACTTGGTAGTAGCGCCTGAGAATGCAATCATTGCCACCCATGGACACAACAGCATCTCAGCACCCCCCGGAGCCATCACGTCCGCTGCGCCTGCTGAGCCTGGATGGTGGCGGCGTCCGGGGGATCATCACTGCGCTGTGGCTGCATCGTCTGCAAGCCGAGCTATCCGATCCGCTGCATCAGCACGTGGACCTGATCGCCGGCACTTCAACCGGCAGCCTGCTTGCCTGTGGCATGGCTTGCGGGCATAGCGCCCAGGATCTTGTGGCGTTCTACCAAAAGCATGGTGAGTCGGTTTTCCCCCGGGGTGCCAGTCGTTTTGCCGGACGCTTGCGCAAGCTGCTTTCTGGCAGTCGATATAACCACGACGGCCTCAGACGGGTGCTGGATGAGGTGGTAGGCGATACCTTACTGAGCGAGGCACAGACCCGAGTTATGGTGACCTGCTTCGCCCCCGAGCTCGACAAAGGCATTGTATTCGACAGCGCCAGTCCCGATTGCGCCGGCATCAGCATGCAGGAAGCCTGTCTCGCGTCAGCGTCCCTGCCTGATATCTTCCCGGCTCACATGATGGATGTACCCGGCCACGGCCGCCTGGGTCTGGTGGATGGCGGCGTGCTGTCTACCGACCCGTCCCCACAGGCCGTGGCCCGACTGATACGAGAGGGCATACCGCAAAGGGGAATCCTGCTGGCCTCCTTCGGCACCGGCATTGGCCCCAACCCACCTGACCGAATCAAGGCAATGCAACCCCCGGGGGACGCCTGCGACTGCAGCTGGATGACACCACGACTGGAACAGCTCCTTGAACGCACCCTTTCATGCGAAGAATGGGAAATTCTCTCCGGCAGCCCTTACCGGCGGTTCCAGACCCGGCTGTCAGCCGAACTTGCCGTGCCTGATCACGCCGGACGCGAACAGGTACGCGGCATGCTTTTAGCTGCCCAGAAGTTTCTGGAAGAGGAAGGCGGGGAACAAAAACTCACGGCTCTGGCAGGTGAGTTGCGGCTACCGGCTCCGGAAAATGCCGGAGCCGGTTAATCTGAATATTGCGCGGCGCATCGGGTGCGGACGACTTCCTTGTCGCTGATTCCCTTCAGCCAAGCGGCGGCCTCCTGGCTTCCGCCCGCCACGGCAAATCCATCACTCCGTGACACCGCAAGGCAAGGGTAAGCCGGAGTTTTTTATATGTCAAATACTGTCAACTTGTCAGATTAACTTTAGCTTCAGCGCCCAGGCGCGCACAGAGCAACTCCATGCTTAATTTGGTAAATAATTACGTTTAATCTTGTCATCAAGATACAAATAGAAGCCATAGTCGTCATCATCAAAGCCCACGATAAGCTCCTCAATGTTGAGGAAGTTCTGGCCACCTTCAAGCGCTATCTTCGCCTGATTTCCACTGACTGAAAGAACTTCCATTCGACCACGCTCTATCTCCTGCTCTTGCCCTTTGTTAGTGATCCAGACAGAGCCGTCTTCACTGAAATGAAACTCCAGCAAAGCCTCCTGGGCCGCCCTTCTTGCAAAACTCAGCTGCTCGCGAGTTCTGCGATCCAGGTCTTCTTCTGCAAGACGACGCTCGATTTGTTCCAGCGTGGCTTCCTGATCTTCAACCCAGGACCCTGCCATACGCTGAAGCACCTCGGCTTCAGTCAAGGATTCTCCGGTGCTTTCCGACAGCACCGTCACCGGCATCAATATCAGTAACACAGAAACCAGAGCAACCAAATAACGCATTTAAGCCTCCCTTGTAATCTCAGGACAATCATATACCGCTGTAAGCATACTATGCACCCATTTGCGGGATTTCTCACCACTGATTGGGCGGCGACCCTCCTGAGGGTATGATGTCTGCTGCCAACCAGAGCCGGGGCTTGATAATGACAAAATTACGCCACACGATTGCGCTATTGCTTGTTTTTGCGCTGACCGGCTGTGCCACGACTGGCGGCAACAGCCAGTCGCGCGGCATGCTGCATGGCCATGTCAGCTCGGAACAGATAGTGCCGATACGTGTGTATATTCACCAACCCGGGAAAATGCACTGGGGCGTTTTCGGGCTTACCGCCAGAGTGCGCAGCGACGGCAGCTTTTTTATCACCGATATTCCCCCGGGCAACTATTATCTGGGGGGCATCTCGGATGGCGTCACAGTCTACGCACTCAGTCGCCTGCAAGGGCCTCTCGTCACCCTGGGTCCGGGCGAGGTTGGTTATCTGGGCACCCAGCGTATCAGCGGCAGCGCCATGGCCCTGCGTGAAGGCAGTACGCTGGACATGGAAGCGCAGCCCCGACCAGAGGAAAACGAATTGCTCCGCCGACTGGCGGATCATTTTGAAAATACCGAATGGCAGCGCCCTGTACTGCGGAAACTGGACAGGAATCTGAGCCGCGAACAGGATACAAGCTCCGGGCAGGAATAATATCCAACACCAGCCTGCCAGAATACGTCTCGGCTACCATGCGCTCATCCCCGGCACAGGCATAAACCAATAACAACAGGAACCTTCAGCCATGGACAATTTGCTCGCCCAGTTGACCGAGCTCACCGGTGCCATCTCGGACTTTCTCTGGGGCAACCTGGTCACCCTCGGCCTGCTCCTGGGCATGGGCCTGTACCTGACCATCCGCACCGGCTTCATCCAGGTCCGCGGCATAACCCACGCCATGGCGGTTACCCGGGGCAAACACACCCGCGATGATGAAGCCGGCGAGGTATCCCATTTCCAGGCACTGGCCACGGCCCTGTCCGCCACCATTGGCACAGGTAATATCGCCGGGGTGGCGACTGCCATCTCGCTGGGTGGGCCCGGCGCCCTGTTCTGGATGTGGGTCACCGCTGTTTTTGGCATGGCCACCAAGTTCGTCGAATGCACCCTGGCCGTACGCTATCGGGAGATTGACGACACCGGCGAGGTTTCCGGCGGCCCCATGTATACCCTTCTGCATGGCCTTAACTTCCCGCGCCTGGCGGCATTGTTTGCCTTTTTTGCCCTGATCGCCGCACTGGGCATCGGCAATATGGTGCAGGCCAATTCCGTGGTGGACGGGCTGCGGTTTATCTGGCCGGATTTGGGTGAGTATGGCTGGATGGTGGGCGTGGTGCTGGCCATTCTGGTGGGACTGGTGATTCTGGGCGGCATCCGCCGCATCGCCAAAGCTGCGGCCACCCTCGTTCCCATTATGGCTGCCGTCTACATGGCGGGCGCCCTGATTGTGCTGGTGGCCCATGCGCCACTGATCCCGGCGGCCTTCGCCACCATTATAGAATACGCCCTGAACCCGTGGTCGGTGGGCGGTGCTGCCGTAGGCGAGGCCATTCGCTGGGGCGTGGCGCGCGGCATGTTCTCCAACGAAGCCGGACTGGGTTCCTCGCCCATCGCCCATGCCGCCGCGCGCACCAATGAACCGGTGCGAGAAGGGCTGGTGGCCATGCTGGAACCCTTTATCGACACGTTGATCGTCTGCACTCTCACCGGTCTTGTGATCATCGTCACCGGCGCCTGGCTGACCAGTGGTGATGACATGGTCGGCGCCTCACTGACTGCTTATGCCTTCAGTCAGACGCTGGGCGAGGCCGGCGGCTGGATGGTGGGTATCTCCCTGACCCTTTTCGCCTTTTCCACTATGATCGCCTGGTCCTACTATGGGGACCGTTCGGCGCGCTTCCTGTTCGGCGAGGGGGCGGTGATGCCCTACCGGGTGGTTTTCACACTGCTGGTGGTAGTGGGTGCCGCGGTGCCCTTGCAGCTGGTCTGGAATCTGGCGGATATCACGAATCTGCTGATGGCCCTGCCCAACCTGCTGAGCCTGGCACTGCTGGCCGGTGTGGTGGCTGCCCTGCAGCGGGAGTACTTTGCCCGCCAGGGGATTCTCAACAAATAAGCCGGCGGCTTTTGCGCTGTTTAATGTTGTGTGCGCTTCGCGCACACCCGCCGACGGAACACGGTGAACGGAAAGCTTGATCGCTTGGCACAAGCGCAATGGCCCGCTTACACTCGGTGGCGAATCAAATTCGCCACCCTGAACAATGCCTATGGCCATCATCTTCCAGTACGGCTCCAACCTCGACAGCGAGCGGCTCAACTCCAGCCAGCGCTTGCGCGGCGACGCCCGCTATCTGGGACTGGCCTGCACACGGGAACCCTGCGAACTGGGCTTTACGGTCTGGAGCGAGGGCAATGGCTGCGCCGCAGCCGATCTGATACCGGGCGGCAGCCAACCGGCCTGGGGTGCACTGTATGCAATCCCCGACGCACTGATCCGCCGCGATACCGCCGGAGATCGCCCCAGCATGGACAGTATTGAAAACGAGGGCGCGGAATACCGGCGAACTCGCATCGATGTATGTCACCCGGATGGACAGCCTGTTGCTGCTCCCGTACTGACCTGGCTGGTCGCACAACGTCGTTACGATTTGTATACAGAATTTCACTACGTGCGCCATATTCTGTCCGGGCTGTTCAACAAACAGGTGCCCGCAGACTATCTTAACCGTGTGCGCCGCAATATCCTGGACAACAACCCCCGGTTACAGCCGTCTGTAGACCAGTTCATTCGCCAGTGCAGGCCTCGCATCGAACATGCCAGGGCGTTGCCCGGAACTGCCTGACTCCACACCACACAACCCTGCTGCCACTTGCCGGGCAATTAAGATAGAGTCGGGCGCATATAATTGCGCTTCGTGCGCAACAAACAAAGCACTGGAGACATCAGCATGAGCAAGAACATCATGATTACCGGCGCCAGCTCGGGCATCGGACGTGCAGTTTCGATGGAATTTGCCGCTCGCGGCTATGGCCTGGGCCTGGCGGCCCGGCGGCTTGATGCACTGGAGTCACTGCGTGATGAAATCCTGCAGCGCCACCCCGACACCCGCATCGCCATACGCCCCCTGGACGTCACCGAATACGCCAAAGTACCAGTGACCCTGCGCGAAATCATTGATGAGCTGGAAGGACTGGATATTGTCTTCGCCAATGCCGGCATCGGCCTTGGGGGCAAGATCGGCAAGGGCGAATTCGAGGCGGCCAAACGCACCATCGAAACCAACGTACTTGGTGCCATGGCCACGGTGGAAGCAGCGACTGAATACTTTCGCGAACGCGGCCGGGGGCATGTCGTCGCCACATCCAGTGTCGCGGCCTTCCGGGGGCTGCCGGGTAACGGCGCCTACAGCGCCTCCAAGGCCGCACTCAGTGTGTGGATGGAAGCCCTGCGCGCCGAACTCTACCGCCACCCGATTGATGTCACCGTACTGCATCCGGGCTATATCGATACCCCGATCAACGACATGCTGACCAACCGCCCGTTTCTGATTTCCCTGGAACGTGGCGCTCGCATCATCGCCGATCGCATCGAGGGCAAGGCCAGAAACCCCGCCGTGCCCCGCTGGCCGTGGGCCTGGCTGGCCCGTGTGCTGGCCATTGCCCCTACACGTTTTATTTCACGCATGGGTTAACAAAACGCCAGCCCGCGCAGATAATCAGCGCGCTTAGTCGCGGCAGCGATATATGCCGTATTGCTGGCGGCCTTCCTCAGCCTCGCTCATCGCGACGATGGTGTCTCCACCCATTTCAACTGCCTGGTTGCGCGCCATGTCGTCCAGGTTTTCCTGGATGGCCTCGTCATTGCGCGGGATAAAACCAACCCGATGCGCCACCTGAACCCGGGTACGCCCGAGTTGCTGACACTCGGCGACCTGCGCCTCGCTCACCAGATTGACACGATCAGCACCATCCTCAAGCTGCACCCAGGAACAGCCACTCAACATGACGGCCAGAACCCCGGCCGGAACAAACACACGGACTTTCATTTATACATCCTCCTTGTCCATCAACAGACCCCGATCATAAACCTGCCTTGCAGCACTCAGACAAAAAGATCGGGCATCAGCTCCGCGGAATCAAGCGCAGGATCGACCTGGTAGCTGCGCAGGTCCATGATCCCCTCGGCGGCCAACACCTCGTCATCTATAAAGAAGTTGCCGGTACACTGCCTACTGTCCCGGCTGACAATAGCATGCGCGGCATCCGCCATGATTTCGGGACGGCGGCTGTGCTGCATGGCTTTATCCCCACCGAGCGCGAACTGCACTGCCGCAGTGGCAATGGTCGTACGCGGCCACAGGGCATTGAATGCCACCCCCGTCTCGCGGAATTCCTCAGCCATACCCAACACACACAGACTCATCCCGTACTTGGCCATGGTGTAGGCTACATGCGGCGCAAACCAGCGCGGCTCCATGTTCAGCGGCGGCGACAGATTCAACACATGCGGATTGGCGGCCTTTTCCAGATGTGGAATACATTCCCGTGAACACAGAAAGGTCCCACGGGTATTGATCTGGTGCATCAGGTCGTAGCGCTTCATTTCGGTATCCAGCGTCCCTGTCAAACTAATCGCACTGGCATTGTTAACCAGAATATCAATGCCACCGAAATGCTCCGCCGCCTGGCTCACCGCCGCCACGACCTGGTCTTCATGGCGTATGTCCACCACCAACGGCAACGCCTTGCCCCCGGCCTGCTCGATTTCCTCGGCCGTGGTATAGATCGTGCCGGGCAGCTTGGGATGCGGTTCGGCGGTCTTCGCAGCAATTACCACGTTGGCCCCGTCACGCGCGCAGCGCAGGGCAATGGCCTTGCCAATGCCCCGGCTGCCGCCGCTGATGAAAAGTGTCTTGCCCTGAAGATTTCTCATATCATCCTCCTGTGGCGCCATCGCGCCCGGCACTGTCACTCAAAGCGGGAAAAGTCCGGCTCGCGCCGTTCAAAAAAGGCGGTAAAGGCCTCGCGTGCCTCCGGCGACTGCAAGCGTTCCCCGAAATGCCGCCCCTCCAGCGCCATGCGCTCCATCAAGGGCTGCGAGCGCCCTTCCACCAGCAGCGCCTTGGTCAGCCGCACCGCTTCCGGGGCCCGCGTGGCTATCCGTCCGGCCCGCTCCAGCGCCCGTTCACGTGTGGCGTCATCGGCGCAGACTTCGTTAATGAGGCCAATTTCGCGGGCCTGCCCGGCATCAAAGGCTTCACCCAATAACAGCAACTCCGCCGCCTTGCGATGACCGGCCAGCTGCGGCAACAGCAGACTGGAACCAGCTTCAGGGACCAGCGCCAGATTCACAAACGGCATCTGGAAACGCGCATTTTCGCCGGCATACACCAGATCACAGTGCAGCAGCATGGTCGTACCCACGCCGACTGCAGGCCCGTTGACTGCCGCCACCAGAATCTTGGGGAAGGTCACCAGCGCCTGCAGAAAACGGATCACCGGACTGTTCTCATCCACCGGCGGGCTGTTCATGAAATCGCCTACATCATTGCCGCTGGTAAAGCATTCCGGCGTGCCACTGAAAACCACCACCCGCAACCCCGGGGCCTCACGCGCCTGATCCATGGCCGCCACCACGGCCTCGTACATGGCCACCGTCAGGGCGTTTTTCTTGTCCGGACGGTTAAACGCAATCTCCATCACCTGTCCGTGACGTCGCACAATGATTTCATCACTCATCAAGGAGCTCCCGTGAAAACTTGACTGGCCCGCGGGCCGTGTTAACCGACACGATCCAACAACAGGCGTGTCGTCTTCGGTCAATCGGCGGCGGCGCCAATACCGCTAAGGTAGCCCCTCTACCGACCCGGCACAGGCCTGGAGTAAACCATGCGACGATGGAACGGCTGGGGCGATGACGCCACCGATTACCCGTTGAGTACGGTGGCCCGGCGCTTCCTGAAGCAGACACCGGGTCCGGCCAGGCCATTGCCCGACGCTGACCTGGACAACGTGCTCGCCAGCATACCAGCGTCACGCCTGCCCTCCCACCCGGACATCCACACCGATGCCGAATGCAGGTTGCGCCACGCGCGCGGCCAGAGTCTGCCTGACTGGCTGGCCTTGCGCAGCGGTGAACCCGGCGCAGTGCCCGATGGCGTCGCTTTGCCGGAAGACAGCGCGGCCGTGCGCCGGATTCTGGACTGGGCTCTGGCGCATGATGTCATTGTCATCCCCTGGGGCGGGGGCACCTCGGTCACCGGCCATGTCAATGTGCCCCAATGTAATCTGCCGGTACTCAGCCTGTCGCTGGAACACATGAGCCGACTGCTGGCGCTGGACCCCGTCAGCCGTCTGGCCCGTTTCCAGGCAGGCACACCGGGGCCCCAGGTGGAATCCCAACTGCGCGCGCACGATTTCATGCTCGGACATTTCCCCCAGTCTTTCGAGTTTTCAACACTGGGCGGCTGGGTCGTCACACGCTCCAGTGGCCAGCAATCCATGCGTTACGGGCGGATTGAACAACTCTTTGCCGGCGGGCGCATGGAATGCCCGCAGGGCTCGCTGGAGCTGCCGACTTTCCCGGCCTCCTCCGCCGGTCCCGATCTACGCGAACTGGTGATGGGGTCGGAAGGTCGCATGGGCATTATGACCGAGGTGGATGTGCGTATTTCGCCGGTCCCGGAGCGCGAAAGCTTCCAGGTGTGGTTTTTCCCCGACTGGACCCGGGCCATGGCCGCCGTCCGGGCCGCCGCCCAGGCACGTATTCCGCTGTCCATGCTACGTCTGAGCAATACCACCGAAACCCGTGCCCAGCTCTCGCTGGCCGGCGGCGAACAGGGTGCGCTCAAATGGCTGCAGCAAGGCCTGCGCCTGCGCGGTGCAGGCGAGCGCAAGTGCATGCTCACCGCCGGCATCACCGGAGACCGGCGCCAGTGGCAGCAGTCCAGGAAACAGCTTGGGCGCCTGTTGCGCGGGTACGGCGGGGTAGGCACAGGCGCCCTGCTGGGCCGCCACTGGGCCCGCCAGCGCTTTCATGGCCCCTATCTGCGTAACAGCCTGTGGAGCGCCGGCTACGCGGTAGACACCATGGAAACCGCCGTCGACTGGCCACGCGTGGACGACACCATGCAGGCCATGGAAAACGCCGGCCGCAACACGCTGGAAGCCGACGGCACTCGCGGGCTGGTGTTCAGCCACCTCTCCCACATCTATGCCCAGGGCTCCAGCATCTACTGCACCTGCGTGTTTCCGGTCGCGGAGAATTACCCGGCGACCCTGACACGCTGGCGCAAGCTGAAAAACGCCGTATCCGAAGCCATTGTCAGTCATGGCGGCACCATCAGCCATCAACATGGCGTCGGCGTCGATCATGCCCCATGGCTGTTGCGCGAGAAGGGGCCGCTCGGCATCGCCGCGCTGGAAGACATCTGCCGGCATTTCGACCCAAAGGGCCTGCTCAACCCCGGTAAAATGTTGCCACAGCAAGTCACGGACAAATCATGACCAATGCCTCAACTCGACTACACATCCTGCACGAACAGCCTGACTGGGACCTGATCGTGGTCGGTGGCGGCATTACCGGCGCCGGCATCCTGCGTGAGGCAGCCCGGCGCGGTCTGCGCGCGCTGCTGGTGGAACAAGGCGATTTTGCCTCCGGCACCTCCAGCCGCTCCTCGCAGATGGTGCATGGCGGCCTGCGCTATTTGCTCAGTGCCGACATCGGCCTGACCCGGGCCTCGGTACATGAACGTCAACGCCTGTTGCGCGAAGCGCCGGGCCTGGTCCAGTCCTGCGGCTATCTGTTCCCCCACCGCCGACGCCACAAGCCGGGGCCGCGCAGCATGCGCACCCTGTTGCGTATCTACGACGCCTTTGCCGGACGTCGCGACTACCGTTTCGTGCCGGCCCTGGAGCTGCTGATGCAGGCCCCCGGCCTGGACACCCGCAACCTGATTGGCGCCACCCGCTATACCGACGCCATTACCGATGATGCCCGCCTGGTTTTCAGGGTGCTGCGGGCGGCCATGACCGATGGCGGTCATGCCATCAATTACCTGCGCACCACCGGCCTGCGCCGCAACCGCGACGGTGCCATCGAGGGCATCAACGTGCATGACGGCCTGGGCGACGAGGAGCTGGCACTGAAGGCGCCGCTGGTGATCAATGCCACCGGCGCCTGGGCAGACCAACTCGGCGGCGCCCGCAACATCCGGCCCCTGCGTGGCAGCCATCTGGTCATTCCTGGCTGGCGCCTGCCGGTAGCCCAGTGCATCACCTTCATGCACCCGCATGACCGGCGCGCGGTATTTGTTTATCCCTGGCAGGGCACCAGCATCATCGGCACCACCGACATTGACCATGATGCTCCGCTGAACCGGGAACCGGCCATTACAGCCGCCGAAACGCAGTACCTGCTCGATGGCATCAATCACCAGTTCCCGGGGGCCGGACTGACCACCGGGGACATCCAGTCCAGCTGGTCCGGGGTACGCCCGGTCATCGGCGGACATCATGACAACCCCTCCCGCGAGCGCCGGCGCCACAGCCTCTGGGTGGACCGTGGCCTGGTCACTGTCAGCGGCGGCAAACTCACCACTTTCAGGCTGATTGCCCTGGATGCGCTGGCGGCCGGAGCGCCACTGCTACCGGAATACGCCCGCAAGGATCCCGGCGGCATGCTTTTCCGGCCGGCGCCAGAGTTGCCGGCCGAACTTCCCCGTGCGCTTCGCCAGCGCCTGGTGGCCCGCTTTGGTGACGAAGCCGACGCGGCACTGGCGCAAGCCGAACCGGGCGACCTTGCCAGTATCGGACCCTCGCCGGTGTTGTGGCTCGAAGTGCGTCACGCGTCCCGCCACGAGGCTGTAGAACACCTGGACGACCTGCTCTTGCGTCGCACCCGGCTGGGCTTGTTGCTGCCAAAAGGCGCTGCAACTTATCTGGCGCCCATCATGGACATTCTCGCCCGCGAAAAGGGCTGGAGCACCGAGCGCCAGCAACAGGAACTAGAGGTCTGGCGCCAACGCTACCGCAGCAGTTACAGTTTGCCGCAAGCTGAGGCAACCGTAACGGAAAACCCTGCGTGAGCAACCCTGTCCGTATCCTCGCCATTGACCAGGGCACCCAGAGCACCCGCGCCCTGGTCTTCGACCAGTATGGCGAGATGCTGGCCCGCAGCCAGGTTCCGATAGAGCCCTATTTCTCCGACAGCCCCGGCCAGGCCGAACAGTCCGCCGAGTACTACTGGCAGTCTGTGTGCCGGGCCTGCCACCAACTCTGGGCTGAACACCCGGAGCTTGCCGGCGAACTGGATGCGGTCACGCTCACCACCCAGCGCAGCACCGTGGTCTGCCTGGACCGGCAGGGCCGCCCCCTGCGCCCGGCCATTCTCTGGCTGGACCAGCGTCGCGCCGACGCGCTGCCTGTATTGCCGCTGCACTGGCGCGTCCTGTTCCGTGTTACCGGGCTAACTAACACCCTCACCCAGTTCCAGTCCCAGGCCCAGTCGGTGTGGCTGCGCCAGCATGAGCCGGCCGGCTGGGAGAAAACCGCGCATTGCCTGCTGCTGTCCGGTTATCTAAGCTGGCGCCTTACGGGAGAAATGCGCGACTCGATCGCATCACAGGTCGGTTATGTGCCTTTTGATTTCCGCCACCAGTGCTGGGCCTCGCGCGGCAGCTGGAAATGGACCGCACTGGGGCTGCGCCCTGAACAGATGCCCGAACTGGTCAAGCCGGGGCAACCACTCGGCCGGATCAGCACCGAAGCCGCGCATGATACCGGCTTGCCCGAAGGCCTGACTGTGATTGCCGCCGGCGCCGACAAGGCCTGCGAGGTCGTGGGCTCGGGCGCTTTCGAGCCTGATACCGCCTGCCTCAGCTACGGCACCACCGCTACCATCAACACCACCCGCCGGCGCTATTTCGAGGCCATTCGCCTGCTGCCCCCCTACCCCTCGCCGGTACCGGGGCATTACTGCACCGAGGTGCAGATCTACCGTGGCTTCTGGATGGTCAAGTGGTTCCACGAACAATTCGCCGCCGCCGAGCACGACATCGCTCGCCAGCGTGGCATGGCCATTGAACAGGTTCTGGAAGAAATGGCCCGCGACACGCCACCCGGCGCCCTGGGCCTGATGCTGCAACCCTACTGGTCGCCCGGCACCCGCGAACCCGGCCCGGAAGCCAAGGGCAGCATCATCGGCTTCGGTGATGTACATACCCGCGCGCACGTCTACCGGGCGGTACTGGAAGGGCTGGCCTATGGCCTGCGCCAGGGCAAGGAACACATCGAGCGGCGCGGCCGGGTGCCGGTAAAGCGCTTGCTGGTCAGCGGCGGGGGCTCACGCAGCGACCTGGCCATGCAGATTACGGCCGATATTTTCGGCCTGCCGGCCGAGCGCCCCCACACCTGGGAAACCTCCGGCCTCGGTGCCGCCATGACCGCCGCCGTGGGGCTGGGCATTTACCCGGATTTTCGCGCCGCCACCGCCCACATGGCCCGGGTGCGTGATGTGTTTCAGCCCGATCCGGCCAACTGCAAGCGCTACGACCAGCTCTACACGCGTATCTACAAGCGTCTTTACGGCCGTCTCAAACCCCTCTACCGCGACATCCGGGAAATTACCGGTTACCCTGAATCCTGAAATTCGACTCAACCATCAGGGAGAGACGGGTATGAATCTTAAAACCGTGATTGGACTGGTGCTGGTCGCACTGGTGCTTGTCTTCACTATCCAGAACCGTGAGATTGTCACCGTAGAGTTTCTGCTCTGGGATCTGTCCCTGCCACGGGCCGTGATGATTTTCGTGGTCTTCCTGATTGGTGCGCTCGCGGGCTTCCTGCTGCCCCGCAGCCGACGCCGCTGACGCCGGAGCATCCATTATGGCCATCACCGCACTGTATACCGGACTGGCCGCCCTGCTGCTGGTGTTACTAAGCTGGCGGGTGGTGCAGGCCCGTCAACGCGCCGGCATACCGCTGGGTGACGGGGGAGACCCTGTCCTGACACAACGCATCCGGGTGCAAGGCAACGCCTAGGGAAACGCTGATCTATTCGTCGCGCCTCAGGCTTTGCCAGAAAGTCAGCATCAAGGCACGACTTTGAAGGCGTATGTCGATACGGTGAAAAGTCGTAACGCCGAGGCTGACTTTCTG